>JBFIEB010000050.1:0-13147 GCA_041603555.1 Vicingaceae bacterium | reverse complement strand
GTGGTGTCGATACTTGCAACAACAATAGGTAAAGGATTAATAGTAATAATAGTAGAATCAGTATTGACGCAACCATTACCGTCTGTTCCAGTGACAATATAGGTAGTATTTACAATAGGCGATACAGAGAATCCTTGACCAGCACCTAATGCATTATCCCAAAAATAAGTAGTAGCACCAGTTGCATAAATATTGGCATTATCGCCTAAGCATATAGAAGTATCTGGTCCAGCAACTACAGCAGGTAAAGGGTTAATAGTAATAATAGTAGAATCAGTATTGACGCAACCATTACCGTCTGTTCCAGTTACAATATAAGTAGTATTTACAATAGGCGAGACAGAGAATCCTTGACCAGTACCTAATGCATTATCCCAAAAATAAGTTGTAGCACCAGTTGCATAAATATTAGCATTATCACCTAAGCATATAGAGGTGTCTGGTCCGGCAATAACAATTGGCAAGGCACTAACTGTTATAAAATTGGGAATTAATAAAGTATCACTAATAGAGCCATCAGTAACAATTAACTGAACATCAAAAGTTCCAGCATTATTGTAACAGATATTAGTTGGATTTTGGGCTGTAGATGAAATTGTGGCAGAACCAGGAAATGACCATGTCCATCCAGTAGCAGGACCTCCACTTGATAAATCTGTGAAATCTATACAATCACCGGCACATAAAGTACTATCAGTTGAACTGAAGTTTGCTGTAATGGTGGCACATGGGTTAACAGTCACAGTTACAGGCACTCTATAAGGGGCTGGACAAACTCTTACATAATAAGTGGTACTTACAGCCAAAATTGGGGTGGTAAAAGGATTTCCAGTAAAAAGAAGAGTTCCGCCAATAGGCGAATCATACCATTCGTAGACTATTCCAGCAGGGGCTATTCCAATGATTGAAGCAGTTAATGTTGAGGTGTTTCCAGCACAAATCACATCACCAGGAATACTTACGTCAAAAGCGTTGATACTTTCATTTGGCATTCCAAGGCCACCACTAGTAGCCCCATTAGGAGGGAAATTACTAACATAAGGCGAATTTGTTGTTCCGTTAACCCCACCATTTGTAGTTCTAGTGGGTGCTCCTGAAGTAATAGCAATGTATCCACCACCACCACCACCACCTGGTCCTTCTGCTTCATCTATAGTTGCAAATGCCCCAGCAACCAAAACCTGATCTCCACCAACACCTCCGTTTGCATTAATATTTCCAGAAAAAGAAACTGTACCTGTGGTTTTCATAATAACTGTTCCTCCACCTCCTCCACCTCCAGCAGCATCTTTTCCATGTAGTTGACCAAATTGGCTAAACCCAATAGAACCAAAACCATCTTCTCCGTTAGCTAATATTTGCCCTGTTCCATTTACATCACCATAAGTGGATAAATATACGATTCCACCTCCAGTTCCACCAGCACCAGCTTCATTGTCATTCCCATCTCCAGCGCCACCACCGCCACCGATAAATATTTTACCTCCAGAGTAATCCAATGGTCTTCCTCCTAATCCTCCAACTTCTCTCCTTTGATCACCTCCCCATGTTGGATCACCTGGTGGTACTACTAAAGGGTTTAGATTGTTTTGTAAAAAAGTATAGCCACCACGCCCTCCACCAGAAGAATTTGCTCCTGCAATAGAAGGTGTTTCTATAGACCATGCTGCATTATAAGTAACATCTGGCACACCAACACCATTATTCCAATTAACTAAAATTCCAGCGTTAGATCCACCACCACCACCAGCATTATGACCATTACCACCGCCACCGCCATTGGCTGGAGCACCCCTTGTATATCTTCCGGCTAAACTTCCACTATAAAACACTTGATCGCCAGCTATACCTTCTCCTTTTTCTGCACCTTCACCAGGATCATTATCAGCATACCTTGATGCTCCAAAAAATGAAGCAGACTCAATTTGACCACCTCTGAATCCCAAGTCAGAAACATCAATAGTTCCTCCTGCGTTAATAGTTGTAATACCATCTACTTCAACAGAGAGTATTCCTCCAGTGCTTCCATTCCATGAATCAGCCGTTAAGGTTGTTCCTCCAGGAATAGTTAAAGAAGCGTATCTAGGAACCCTAATAACCATAACATTTCCAGCAGCCGTATAGTTTAAACTTAAAGGGCAGTCGATATTTATAGTGGTTGCATTAGGAACATTTTCAACTTGAACAAATTCATAATTCCCACAATTGTTATAGTTTAAAATTTGTCCCCATGTAATTCCGAATAGAGGGTTAGTATTATCTATTGTTGTTCCTTGAACTTGAATAAGCATTATCAAATCTCCAGGGGCAAGATTTGCTGAAAAATTACTGTTTAATGAAGAATTTGCAACAGTAATAGAAGTATTTCCAGCATTTGCATCTATCGTTAAACTCGTATATGCATTTACGACTTCTGTAGCAACAATAATTTTTGCACCATCTTTACCTCTTTGAGCACTTACTGAAACATAAGTCAAGATAAATAATGTAGCTAATAATACATTTCTCATAACAAATCGATGTGTATTAGTATGCAGACTTTTTATAATTACAAAAGGTTGCTTTTATTAAGCGAATAAATGTATAAAAATTTCTTGAAGAGGGCAACTATAATAGCGAATAGAATGCTTACTTCTAAGCCAAATCGTATTTCCCTAATTTTGTTAGATGCCTTGCATGACTAATGATAGCACCAATTAAAGTGTTTTGATAATATGGAAGTCCGAATTCTTTAGCGGTATTTTTAACAATTTTGGAAATTTTGCGATAATGTACATGACATATATTTGGAAACAAATGGTGTTCGATTTGGAAGTTTAAACCACCTACAAACCATGACAACAGTAAATTTTTACGAGCAAAATTTGCAGTTGTAAGTAGTTGATGGATCGCCCAACCGTTTTCTATTTGACCATCTATGGATGGCTCTGGAAATTCTGTTTCAGACACCACATGTGCTAATTGGAAGGTTACTGAGATAATTATACCACATACAAAATGCATTATAAAGTAAAATATTAGTGTTAGCCACCAAGTTTGAGATGAAAAAATCATAGGGATAGCCAACACATAGGAGATGTAAAAAATTTTTGCTCCAAGTAATCTAAAAAATGCTTTTTTATACGTTATGTTTTGAGTTTTAATTAAGTCTTTCTTTTTATACCTTTTTAATTGTATAAAATCTTTTTTCATAGTCCATGAAATAGTAATCAGACCGTATAAAAACCAAGCATAAAATTGTTGAAAACGATGGGCTTTTAATCTTTTTATTTTGTGCGCATAACGCATTAATGGACCATCGATATCCTCATCGTGATTGGCAATATTTGTATAGGTATGATGTAAAACATTATGCTGGATCTTCCAATTTACAGAGCTTCCACCAACTAAATTAATGAGATAGCCAAGATATTTATTTATGGTTTGGTTTTTCGAATATGCTCCATGGTTAGCATCGTGCATAATAGAAAATCCTATACCAGCCATGCCAAAACTCATCAATATCCATAAACCAAAAACTATCCATGGATTATCTGTAATATTAAAGATGATAAAGAAATAGGGAACAAAATAAAGCCCTAACATAAATATGGTTTTAATTACCATATTGGTATTCGCATGCTGAGATTTGTTGTTTTCTTTAAAGTAGGAATTTACTCTTTTACGGAGCTCTTTAATAAACTCAGGACGATCTGTAGTATTAAATTTAATTCTAATCGATTCCATCAATTAACTTCTTGCAAACAATACAAAGTTATCAATTTTTCAGTTTAAAGGATTATTTTCGACTTTTCTTTTTACTTGAATTAGCCAAAGGATTATAATCTAAGCACAATTCTATCCAATAATCCAAGTCGTTATCCATATCAATTCCTTCAGGTTCAACATAAACCATTCCTTTCAGTGGTTTACCTGTGAAATCCATTTCAGTACAGCCTTTTTTGGTTAATGCTTCTTCGTAAATATCCGGTCCAATACGAGCCATTAATTTATCTTTGATAACGCCACAACACATTTTGTCATTTACCATAAAGCATAAGCCTCCCATCATTTTTTTAGCTTCAAACGAAATTCTTTTTTCGTTAAATACTTTTTTAATTCGTTCTGCTAAATATTCATCGTAAGCCATAAAGGATTAATTATTACCGCCAGCTAATTTCCAACCTATCCAAGCCATTGGGATGTAGGCTCCAATTAAATCAACAAAATTGTACCAAGTAGGAGCGGGCACCATAAATATCATCATAATTCCTCCGATAAAGAATAACCCACCTATCACAAAGGCAAATATCATCTTTTTGGTAGCTGCAATTTTTACTGCAGCAAAAGCTCCAAATAATGTTCCTAATCCATGAGCTAGAAAAACAGTAATATAATTCATTGGCTCAAGCAAATGAATAGTTGCAGCCAGTGTTTCTATGGTAGAATTATCAAAACCCTCTGGAGTTGAAATGATTTTAGGACCAAATTGAATGATGCCCATATTAACTGCACTGCCAAGGAACCAACCACCTATTACTGCAAGAATGTTTCTAAATATTTTCATTTATTCGCACTATATATTTTAAACCTCTGCCAACACTTTATGTTTCCCTTTACTTTTTCTAATCCTACAGCTTACCACTTTGTATTCCGGGCACATTGATTCAGAGCAATGTTCATCAGAGGTAATGATGTTGAGCATTATTTCAGGAAAATGGAAAGTTGAACTTAAAATTCCTCTTTTCATTCCATTGTCAAATTTGGCTTCAATATCTACCTTACCTCTTGGAGATTCCACACAAACAATATCGCCATTTTTAATGCCATTTTCAGTGGCATCTTCAGGGTTAATTAGTAGTACATCTTTCGTTAAAATTTCTACATTACCTGTTCTACGAGTCATTGCACCACAATTATAATGTTCAAGCTCTCTATTGGTTGTAATAATAAATGGGTAGTCCTTACCATGTTTAGCTACTTCAAGCGATTCACGATAATCAATGTGACTAAATTTCCCTAAGCCTCTTTTAAATTCATCAATATGAAGCATTGGCGTATCCGATCCGTCCGCTAGAATTGGCCATTGTTTTCCATTATCTCCCAATTCTTCCCAAACAGCCCCTTTAAAGAATGGAACAATTTGAGAAATTTCTTTCAGTACACCAGCCGCAGTATAGTCGGGTTGCTCATATCCCATTCGGTTCATAATGTCAACGATAATTTGTCCATCTGGTTTTGTGCCTTCTAATGGTTCAATTACTTTGTTCACTCTTTGTACACGTCTTTCTTTGTTGGTAAACGTTCCTTCCTTCTCTAAGAAAGATGCTCCAGGAAGAATTACCGTTGCACGCATAGCTGTTTCAGTCATAAAAAGCTCTTGTACAATTAGCATCTCCAAACTTTCCATTGCTTTGATTACTTTATTGGTATTAGGATCTGTTTGTACAACATCTTCACCAATAATCCACATAGCTTTCAGTTTGCCGTCAATTGCTGCATCAAACATCTCAGGGATTTTAAATCCAATATGACTTGGCACTTTATCTACACCATAAAAAGAATTATATCTGGCTTGAACTTCAGGGTCTGTAACATCCAAATAACCTGCACCTTGATGCGGTTGTGCACCCATATCTGCTGCTCCTTGTACATTGTTTTGCCCTCTCAATGGATTTACTCCTGAACCTTCTTTTCCAATGTTTCCGGTGATCATTGCTAAATCAGCAATCATTTGAACCGTAAATGTTCCTTGCAAATGTTCGGTTACACCCAAGCCGTGAAATTCCATGGCACGCTCAGCATGTGCATAGGCATAGGTTGCTTTTTTAACTAGTTCTTTGTCTACTCCGGTAATTTTTTCAAGCTCATCAATGTCTTGTTTTAAAATTCCTTCTTTAAATTCTTCATAACCCTCTGTTCTTGCTTTTATGAAACTCTCATCTTCCCACCCTTCAGAAATAATGAAATACAACATCATATTTAAGAGTGCTACATTAGTTCCAGGCTTCAACTGTAAATGATAAGTGGCATATTTTGCCAACTCAATCTTTCGAGGATCAGCAACAATGCTCGTAACCCCTTTCATAAATTGTTGTTTCATTCGCGCACCTGTAACCGGATGAGCATCTGTTGGATTTGCTCCAATTACAAAGAAACAGTCTGTTTTGTAAATATCTTTTACAGGGTTGGTTCCGGCTCCTGTACCAAATGCACGTTGCATTCCCAAAGCGGTAGGAGAGTGGCATACTCTTGCACAACAATCAATGTTGTTCGTGCCTACAACAGCTCTTATGAACTTTTGCATTAAGTAATTTTCTTCATTTGGTGTTCGAGCTGAAGAGATACCTGCAATTGCATCTGGGCCATCTTGTTCTAGGATTCTTTGAAATTCACTAACAATATGGTCATAAGCTTCATCCCAACTCACCTCTTCAAACTCCCCATTTCTCTTAATCATAGGCGATTTTAATCTGTCTGGATGGTTAGCAAATTTGAACGCATAACGCCCTTTTAAGCAGGTATGACCATGATTTGCAGGAGCATCATATGGAGCAGTAATGGATAAAATTTCTCCACCTTTGGATGATACCTCAAGGTTGCACCCTACTCCACAATAGGTGCATATAGTTCTGGTAGTTTTCTCGGCAACAATAGCTTTCGATTGAAATACATCGGAGATAGCTGATGTAGGACATGCCTGAGAGCACGCACCACAGCTTACACAATCAGAATCCATAAAAGATTCATTATTTCCTTTAATGATGTGAGCATCAAAACCTCTTCCAGCCATATTTAGCACTAATTCTCCTTGTACTTCGTCACAAGCTCTAACACATCGATAACAGTTAATACATTTTGATAAATCTGAAGTCATGTAAGGATGACTTAAATCCTTTTCTCTATGTAAATGATTTTCTCCTTCAGGATATCTCACCTCTCTTATTCCCACTGAAGCAGCAACATCTTGTAGTTCACAATTTCCGTTTACTTCACAAGTCAGACAATCAAGAGGGTGATCGGTTAAAACTAATTCGATAATGTTTTTTCTAAGTTTTTGAACGTTTTCAGATTCTGGATAAATATAAACTCCTTCAGAAATTGGGGTATGACATGAGGCCTGAGCTTTTGTTTTTCCGCCTTCTTCAAAAGCCACATCTACGCTACAAACTCTGCATGCTCCGAAAGGGTCTAGATTTGGAGCATCACATAATGTTGGTACTTTCTCTTCATGATTTCGTTTCAGGAAAGAAAGCATAGTTTCACCAACTTCTATTTCGAATGGTTTGTTATTTATATAGGCTATTTTTGTCATAGTCTTATTTTTCAAAATGTTTACTCAATTCTTCTTTAAAATATTCCAAGGCATTGTATGCTGGGAGGGGAATTCCACCGCCATGTGCACATAAAGATCCTTGTGTGAGGGTGCTCAATAAATCGTTGAACAATTCTTCGCTAATTTTATAATCTGAGCTGTTTGCTTTTTTAAGCATTTCATGAGCTCTTGTTGTTCCTAATCTGCAGGGGAAACATTTTCCACAACTTTCATAAGCTGCAAAATCAAATAAGTGTTCTAGATAAGTTATAATAGGAAAATCTTCAGGCACCGATACTACAGAAGCATGTCCTAATAAAAAACCTTGGCTCGAAAATGATTCAAAATCCACACTTAAATCATTGATTTTTGATGAAGGAACTAACCCTCCTAATGGTCCACCAATATGAATTGCCTTTACTGGAGATTTAAATCCGCCACCAAAATCATTAAAAACGGTAGAGAGGGGAGTTCCCATTTCTACCTCATAAATTCCTGGGTTGTTAAAAAAGCTATCCAAACAAACTAGTTTGGTTCCTGTTGATTTTTCTGTACCTAGAGCAGCGTAGGCCTCACCACCATTTTTAATAATCCAATAAACTGCAGCCAAGGTTTCAACATTGTTTACAATTGTTGGTTTATTGAACAAGCCTTGTTGTGTAGGGTAGGGAGGTCTTGTTCTAACTTCAGGTCTTTGGCCCTCAATAGAATTAATTAATGCAGTTTCTTCACCGCAGATATATGCTCCTTGGGCTTTAATAATTTTAAAATCAAAATCAAATCCACTTCCGTTTATATTTTTTCCTAATAAATTATTAGTTCTCAGTTCATCAATAGCATTTTGAACTGTTTCAACTGACTCTGGGTATTCTGCTCTGATATATAAAACACCCCATTTTGCATGGGTGCAAAACCCAGCGACCATCATACCAAATAAAACAGCATGTGGTCTTTCTTCTAATAAATATCTATCTGAATACGCTCCTGGATCACCTTCATCAGCATTACATATAATAAACTTATCTTCATTTTTTTCATTCCTACAAGATTCCCATTTAAAGCCCATAGGGAAACCTGCTCCACCTCTTCCTCTAATATTTGAAAGTTTTATTTCTTCTAAAACTTTAGCAGAGTCTTGAGATAAAATATTTTTTAAAATTTCATAATGAACGTCAAATCCATCGTAAGGAGCAGTTAAAACTTCTTTGTTTGATGCAGTATTGTATTTGTCTTGATTAGAACCTTTTCCAGAAATAATTTCGGTTATTTCAGATGATGACTTTGAGGAATAATTTTTTCCACCAACATTAAAAGCGCCATTTTCATGACACCTTCCTAAACAGGTCATGTGACCAATTTCTTCAGCTTTAAAATGCTTTTCAAGCTCTGATTGAACGCTATTTTGAGTTCCGGCACACAAACAAGCAGAACCATTACACACATATGCTTTTTTACCTTTGTTTTCAGGTTTCATGAAATCATATGCAGTTATGGTGCCATAAGTCGAAGATTTTCCAATTAAAAACTCTTCTGCCAAGGCATCTAGTTTTTCTTGTGAAGGACTTCCTTCAGCAACAGCAGCTTCACCCATTTTCTCAAAAAGGTTATCTACGATCCCCTTTCTTCCTGATAATTCGCTTAAATTTTTTGACATTCAATTATAGTTTGCCATAAATTTAGTAAATAATCATTAAAGAGTATAACTGATTTTGTAAATTCGTTTTATAATCACTTTTAGATGACAAATAAAACTACTGAATCAGACTCCAATTATAACCATCTTGAAAAGATGGAAATCCATGAGCTTTTGGTAAATATAAATAATGAAGATAAAACAGTTTCCTATGCTATTGAAAAAGTAATCCCAAACATAGAGGATTTGGTAAAAGTTGTTTTGAATAAAATGTTAACAGGAGGCAGATTATTTTATATTGGAGCTGGAACAAGTGGAAGGTTGGGGGTGGTTGATGCATCTGAATGTCCTCCAACATTTGGGGTTGAGCATGGATTGGTAATTGGATTAATTGCTGGTGGAGATTCTGCTATGTGGAAAGCAGTGGAGTTTGCTGAAGATACTAAAGAACAGGGGTGGTCAGATTTACAAGAATACGTAATTAGCGAAAATGACGTAGTGATAGGTATTGCAGCATCTGGTGCTACTCCTTATGTGGTTGGGGCATTAGAACAATGTAATAAACATAACATTGAAACAGGGTGTATAGTGTGTAATGATAATAGTCCAATCGCTAAAGTTGCAAATCATCCAATTGAAGTTATTGTTGGAGCAGAATTTGTTACAGGAAGTACAAGGATGAAATCCGGGACTGCTCAGAAATTAGTGCTTAATATGATTTCTACTTCAGTTATGATTAAGTTGGGCAGGGTAAAGGGTAACAAAATGGTAGATATGCAGCTAAGTAATAACAAATTGGTTGATAGAGGAACTAAAATGATAATGAATGAATTAAATTTGGATTATAATACAGCCAATGATTTGTTGCTTAAATATGGTAGTGTTAGAAAAGCAATTGATTCAATTAATTAATCTAGCGATTTTAGAACAGCTAATTGATAGCCTAAAACAAAAATCATACAACCGTTCATTTCACTTTCTGAAGCTCTGCCAGGGATTATATAGTTGATATACATTTTTCTAGATTTTTCTGGTTCGAAAGTATAAATTTTTTGGTCATCTATACTTTCCATAGTGTACAAAAGAGTTCTATTTTTTTTGTCCATTGATTTATTGTAAATTTTCACATCTATACCTTCAGGCACACAAGAGGTGTTGAATAAAAAACGGTATCTTTCACCCATAAATAATGGTACTTCTATTTCTTTTATTTGGGGAGTTTCTTTATATGTAAATCGACTTGATTTAGAAGAATCATACCGATATTCTGGTCGAAGTTCTCTTTTTAACTCATTTTTTAAAGCAGTTGCGTCACATTCTTCGATAATTTCAATAGCCGCAGTAGAAATAAATGCAACGAATAAAAAGAATGCTATGTAATAGATTTTATTTTTCATAGTTATAAGAGGATTAATAGAATTACTCTCCCACTATTTTAGTCCTTAAATTAATTATATCATTAGTTAAATTTTTAACTTCTTCATCTGATAATGTTGTTTCAGCATTTTCATCAGAAAAACCAGAAAAATGTTTTTTAATGCCTTCTAAATCTGAAATTAAATCTACAAATTCATTATCCTCATCATTTTGTTTAATTGAACCGATTAAACTTTCTATTATAACAGCTTGCTCTGATATTCTAGATATTAATTTCTCATTTTTTTCAGATTCATTCACTTTTGCACCCAAATACATTGTTTCTATCCATGCGCCTGCAAAAATTATTGAGCCTGTGTACCCCATACCATTTTCATCTAAATAATCATCCATTTGCATTTGCAAGTCAGCCATGATATAAGTTAATGAATCTTCATTTCCAACATTGGCTTCTAATCTCTCGCTTAGCCCCATAGAGTTTAATATATCGGTCATCCATAATTTTTCTGATAATTTCCTTAAAGTGCTTAAATAGTTTATTGATTCTTGAGTTTGGTTGTTCATTATACAATAAGCCATATCTGCAGAATATATCCCAAAGTTTAATTTTTGATCATATTTAGAATTATATATTTCAGCTTTTTCTTTTGGATTAGTTAAATCACCAATATAAGACAATCCAGCACTTTTAAATAATTCAGCTATTTGTAAAGGAGATGGCAATACGTAGTCTATTTGATCCATTTCTTCATTAACTATTTCTTCATTAACTATTTCTTCATCAATAATTTCTTCTTGGTTTCCTCCACAAGCATATAATAAAATTGCTATAGTTATTAGTGCAGTTAATTTGATGTTTACTTTATACATGATTTTGAGTATTGATTTTATGTAAATAAATAGAATTTTTATGATTAATACAATTTTATGTTTGAATAATTCCAACATTATATGGTTTTTCGATTGGAGCATGATTTGCTGCTTCAATGCCCATTGAAATCCATTTTCTAGTGTCTACTGGGTTGATAATTGCATCAACCCAAAGTCTTGATGCAGCATAGTATGGAGAGATTTGTTCATCATATCTATCTTTAATCTTATTGTATAATTCGTCTTCTTTTTCTTGCGTTATTTTTTCTCCTTTTCCTTTTAACGAGGCAACTTCTATTTGTAATAATGTTTTAGCTGCAGAAGCCCCGCTCATTACAGCTAGTTGTGCAGAAGGCCATGATACAATCAGTCTCGGGTCATATGCTTTACCACACATGGCATAATTACCAGCCCCATAAGAATTACCAATAATAATAGTAAATTTTGGAACCACAGAATTAGATTGAGCGCTCACCATTTTAGCCCCATCCTTTATTATCCCTCCATGTTCTGAACGAGAACCAACCATAAATCCACTCACATCTTGTAAAAAAACGAGAGGGATTTTCTTTTGATTACAGTTCATAATAAAACGAGCTGATTTATCTGCAGAGTCTGAATAAATAACCCCGCCAAATTGTAGTTCACCAGTTTTAGACTTAACAACTTTTCGTTGGTTGGCAACTATTCCAACCGACCATCCATCTATTCTAGCGTAACCACAAACAATTGTTTTTCCGTACGAAGCTTTGTATTCGTCAAATTGAGAATCATCAACTAACCTTCTTATAATATCTTTGATTTCGTACTGTTTCTCTCTGCTATCTGGCAAGATGCCATAGATTTCTTCTATTTTATGTTTAGGAGCTTGAGATGTTATGCGGTTAAAACCAGCTTTTTCATTATCGCCAATTTTGCCTATCATCCGTTTAATTCTATCCAAACAATCCTTATCATCGGTACATTTGTAATCTGTTACTCCTGATATTTCACAATGAGTAGTTGCTCCACCCAGTGTTTCATTATCTATACTTTCCCCTATAGCAGCCTTTACAAGATATGACCCTGCTAAAAATATAGATCCTGTTTTGTCCACTATAAGTGATTCGTCACTCATAATAGGAAGATATGCTCCTCCAGCAACACAACTTCCCATAATAGCAGCGATTTGAGTAATACCCATTGAAGACATAATGGCATTATTTCTAAATATTCGACCAAAATGTTCTTTATCAGGAAAAATCTCATCTTGCATTGGAAGGAAGACGCCTGCACTGTCAACTAGATATATGATAGGTAGTTTGTTTTCTATTGCTATTTCTTGAAATCTCAAATTCTTTTTTCCTGTGATGGGAAACCACGCTCCAGCTTTTACAGTTGCATCATTAGCAACAACGATACATTGTTTACCGCTAATATATCCTATCACACCAACAACACCACCTGAAGGGCAACCTCCATGTTCTTCGTACATGCCTTCTCCAGCGAAAGCTCCAATTTCTATTCTATTATTGTCTTTATCTAATAAATAATCTATTCTTTCTCTAGCAGTTAATTTACCTTTGCTATGATGTTTTTCAATCCTTTTCTTTCCTCCTCCCAAATAAATGTTGTCCAATTTCTTATTCAAATTGGTAACGAGTAATTTATTTACGTCTTCGTTTTTATTAAAATCTAAATCATTTTTCTTTGCCATAGCCTATTTTTCGAAAATCAAAGATAAATAAAACATCTATATTTATGGAATAGTATGACTTTTGCATCTATAAATTATACTTTCTGCATCCTATATGATTAAACAATCTACATTTTTAATAATATTTCTATTTATTTTCTTTCTCGTTAATGCCCAAGAAGGAATTACAGTTTTAGGTATGATTGTAGATCAAGAGACTGGAAAAGGAATTGAAAATGTCCATATAAAGGTCAATCAAAGAAACATCGTAACAAAATCAGGTAATGAAGGGAATTAC
>JBFIEB010000049.1:0-13302 GCA_041603555.1 Vicingaceae bacterium | reverse complement strand
GCAACAATTCCAATTGACTTTGCCAAAAAATAATTATTAACGCTCATGCCACCATTTATTAAGTCTTTGCAAGATATTAAAAGGACAGAATAGTATCCTAATTTGAAATGCTCCCATACACTTTCGTTAACAGGTGCAATATATCCTACCAATTTATTTCCATCTGACCAAGGGTAAAGAAAATGCCAAATAGATCCTAATGTGAAAATAAGACCGACTTCAATCAACCAATTCTTGAATGTTGTCCCTGATTTATCGCTTATCAATGAGTACTCGTTTTGTAATTACTAAGTTACATAATTTATTGATACTCATATGAAAAGGAATGCTGTAAATTGTATTAATAACAGCCTAAGAAGTATAAAATATTGTCTGATACAATAAGATCCCTTTACATCAAGTATGTAAAGAGATTGCTGATTTTTGAGTGACCCTATAGGGATAACTCCCTTTGGTCGTGACCTCTAAATTCTGCTTTGAAAACCCACAAAAGGAACTATCGCTTACTATTCCAAAAAAAAGCAAGCTTTTCTTTTGAAAAACTCGCTTCGTTCCACTTTTTTGTAGTTTTATTCGTGACCCAAATGGGACTTATTTCAAACCATTTGGAGAAAGAAATGGTTGAATTGCTGTCGGGTATAGATAAGTTGCCAAAATCAAAAAAGGAGAATTAATGAGTAATCATGTTAGTTAAATTCGTGCTAATATTTTCTAAAAAATGATAATTCCCTTTGTCGATCCTATAAATTTTGTGGGTTTTCTGTAAAAGATTTTGTTGCGATTGAGCTTACGGTAGATAGATTTTTCGTTTTTATAAGAGTAAAATATTCTAATTAAATAGTAATAATATGGAAAAAGATAGTTATTTTTGCATAAATGATAGTAAAACTATCGATATTATAAAATACAAATGCTATATGAATGAACTTTTGGCTAACATAAAAATTAAAGTAAATGAAAAACTTTATCTAAAAGATCCCGATTCTTCCGATAGGGGGAAAAGTATTGTTACCAATAGCATTCTTCTTATTGATGAAATCGGCATTGAGGATTTTACCTTTAAAAAATTAGGAAAGAAGATTGGTTCTCCCGAAAGTACCATATATCGCTATTTTGAGAGTAAACATAAGGTTTTACTTTATCTTACTTCATGGTATTGGTGTTGGTTAGAATACAGACTAGTATTAGGAACTGCTAATATTTCCTCATCTAAAGATAAACTTCAAAAAGCGATTGATTTATTTACAGAAGAAGTGAAGGAGGATAGAAATTATTTACATATAAATGAAGTGGCCTTAAATCGGATTATAATTGCAGAGTCCACTAAGTCGTATTTTACGAAAGAGGTAGATAAAGAAAACCGAGATGGTTTATTTGAGGTATACAATAGATTGATACAGCGTGTTTCTGATACAATCATCGAAATTAATCCAAAGTTCCAATTTCCACATATGTTGGTTTCAACCGTTATAGAAGGCGCCCATCAACAAAAATATTTTGCAGAGCATTTACCGAAGCTGACGGATGTCAAAAATAGTGGGAAGGATATTTCAAATTTTTTTACTCAAATTGTGTTTAGTACGCTTGAAAATAAATGAATGAAGTAGTGAAATATCGTAGAATTATTCAACTTACATCAATTCTATTGATTGGGTTAATGATTGCACCTATCGTATTATCTACTATAGTTGATGATGAATTATTCGGTTATTCCCTTTACGAGAATCAAAAGAATGAAGTGGAGGGTCATGAAAGTGAAACTGAAGATAACGAGGAGAAAGAGGAGTATGTCCTCATTAACATTTATGACCAAGATGATACTCTCACATTTGAAACTAAATTTATCCAATTGGATTTTAATTTATTAGGCAATAATCGATTTAAAATTCTCACGCCACCACCCGAACATTTGATATTGTAGTATCAAAATTTCTATTCGTACAGATTGTTATTACCACCAATGTAGTCTGATATTATTAGGAATACCTTAGTTAAGTTAGACAGTATTTAATGTGTCATTTTATCCATTTATAAAAAAAAAATTATTTGATTTTGTACCAAAAAAATATAAAAAACCCCACATTTATTTTAATGTTGTTAATACCCTTATTATTAGTGAGTTGCGAGAATGTTGTAATTGATGGAGAAAATCTAAGCAAGGACTATCAGGTGAAGAAAAAAATTAGTATACAAAATGTAGAACCTTACATACTTACAGTTGATGAATGTCAATATGTTCTTTATAAAGAAAATGAAGGTACAAATAGAGAACATGGATATATGTCTCATAAAGGGGATTGTATTAATCCTATTCATATCTATAAACATAAGACATTGGATTCAAATGAGAGTGTGCACATAGAGTTAAACAACAAAATTTTAAAAGGAGGTAAAGAGAGAAAATGAATCCTATATTCCAACAAATTATAATTGAAAATGTCAAAAGGTCTGTGAATAAAAAATCTTTACGTGAAGTAAGTAATTACAAGTCTGCTAAAGAATTTAGGAAGATGAAAATTATAACTGTAGGATTATTTAAGGATACTATTTTTATTGCGTTAGGAATTCTTTCAGCTGGTTTTGGTCTCAAAGGATTCCTGCTCCCAAATGGGTTTATTGACGGTGGAGTGACAGGTATTTCGCTTTTAACAGAGTTAGTAACCGGCTATCCCTTACCAATTTTAATAATAGTAATAAATATTCCCTTTATTGTTCTAGGGTATTTTCAAATTAGCAAATCTTTTGTTGTAAAAAGTCTTGTTGCAATTCTTGGATTGGCTGTTGTTTTGGCAACAGTCGATTATCCTATAATTACTTCTGATAAGTTATTAATTGCAGTTTTTGGTGGATTTTTTCTTGGAGGTGGTATTGGACTTGCAGTAAGGGGAGGTGCTGTTTTAGACGGCACTGAAGTATTAGCAATTTTTTTAAGTAGGAAAATTGGAATGACAATTGGTGACCTCATTTTTGTTTTTAATATCCTCATCTTTTCAACTGCTGCTTATCTTCTTTCGATTGAAACAGCTTTATATTCCATTCTCACCTATTTAGCAGCTGCCAAAACAATAGATTTTATAATTGAAGGGGTAGAAGAATATATTGGCGTAACTATTATTTCAACTCATAGTATTGAGATTCAAGATATGATTACCAACACAATGGGTAGGGGAGTGACTATATACCAAGGAAAAAAAGGCCATGGAAAGCAAGGAGAGAATACTCATCTTATAGATATAATATATTCAGTAATCACAAGGTTAGAAATTACTAGGCTTCAAACAAAAATTCAGTCAATTGATCCAAATGCCTTTATTGTAATGAACAGTGTAAAAGATTTGAAGGGAGGAATGATAAAAAAGAGAAAATTCGAAAATTAAAAATAATTATGGAGAACACAATTTTAAATTTTTAAAAAAGCATTATGAACCAACTAAAATCTTTTACCATTGTTTTAGTATTAATAACCTCTAGCCTATCCGCTCAACAAGATCGGGTAGGCAATTGGTTAATGTACTTTGGGGCAAATAAAATAAGTAATCAATTAAGTATTCATACCGAAGTACAGTATCGAAACCATACCCTTGCTCCAGTAAATACAGAACAGCTCTTAATACGCGTTGGATTAAACTATCATTTTTCCAGCAATGCTTTTGCAACTGCTGGTTACGGTTATATTACCGGACATCAGTACGAAAGTGTGCAAGCTGGACCAGAATCGGAAGAACATCGAGTTTGGCAACAATTTATATTAACCAATAAAATTAGTCGCATAAAATTCGAACATCGCTACCGATTAGAGCAGCGATGGGTAAATAATATTTATAAAAATAGGTTCCGGTACCGATTAATGTTATTCGTCCCTTTAAATAACAAAACCATTGAAAAAGGAACGATGTTTCTTGGTATTTATGATGAGGTATTTATAAATGATAAAAGTATCTTTTTTGATCGCAACCGTTTATACGGAGCATTAGGCTACCAGATCAATAAAATCAGTAGCGTTCAGGTGGGTATGATGCGACAAGTCTTAAGTAACAGTGGTAAAAACTACCTGCAATTTACCTTAGCTTTTAACCCTGATTTTAGAAAGAAAGATTAAGATAGGGAACAGATAGTTTTTTTAAAATTATCTTCAAGAATAACAAAATCCCTATGCACTAATAGTACAATAGTACAAAGGAATTCCTGTGTTTTTGTTGTGACCCTCACGGGACTTATTTCAAACCATTTGGAAGAAGAATTGGAAAAAGTAATTGAAGTAATAGATACACCTGGTGTGTGAATCAGCACTTGGTAGAAATACCGTGAGTCCTATTCAAGTCCTCAGCTTGACTATTTTCACAACTGCAGTTGGTACTATTGTAATCAAAGCTCCACGCTCCAGCTCCTTTATACAAGACCACAATTGCCATACCAATAACCATTATTGGCATGTAAGGGAATTGTGGTTGGGAAGGAAATGCCCCTAAATTAGTTGCCGTTAAGTGAACATAAATAGCAATCGTCATTAGTGGAAAAATAATTAATGTGCCAACCCTTGATTGATAACCAGCTAACAATATTATTCCAAGTAAAATTTCCAAAATTGGCACTGCCCAATATGTGAATTCATAAAATGGAATATTTGCTTCTACCAGTTGTATTGAAAAAGCTTGACCATATTCGTGTAAGAATAATTTCATTAATCCGGTCATTATAAATATAATGCCAAGCATTATTCTAATTAATCCCACGATCTTGTTTGGTTTAGTTTTTCTTAATCTCTTTATTTTACGTGACACAATTTCCATTTTTACACTATTTTAATATTTCTTTCGCAAATTTTAAGTATAACCTAAAAGCAGTTATTCAGCCTTTTTTTTTCTATAATTAATAGAACAAAAGTCATCCTTATTCATTTTACAATTTGTCTCTTCATTGACATATACAATATTGTTATTGTCAATTTAAAGACATAAGTCTATCTTGAACAAATTATAAGGCTTAACCTTCATTTTAGATCGTCATATCATTCGTTCTACACAAGAAATATTCTACGGAAAAAGAAAATCCCTTTACATCATATGTGCAAAGGGATTTCTGTAATTGTGTGTGACCTCAAAGGTACAGATTTCAAACCAATTAGAGGAGGAAATGGAAGTGATGAATAAAATTTTAGCTTAACAGCGTTAAGTTAAATGGATTTATTCTTTAATTTTAAATGTTATATTAAGTTTAATCCAATGCAGTTAAAAAAACTTCTTCTTTTTGTTTGTTTGTTTGTAGGTTGGTGTTTTTTTTATGCTCAAACTCCCGTTGGCCCCAATAGCCCAGGAACAGCGGTGAATGGAGCATGTAACCGTAGTTTTGGAAGCCCCATTTCTTATACTCCTGTGGCAAATGTTATGACTTCGGATAATGTCTATGCATCAGCCTTTCATTGTGCTTGTTGTGATGCCCAAACGGATTGTGTTTTAGCAACTAATTTTGGTTTTGCAATACCAGCTGCATCAACTATAACAGGGATTACTGTAGAAATTGAAAAGAGGGCTGGCGGATTTGGGACTACCGTGGAGGATAATGAAGTTCAGCTTTTAAAGTCGGGAGTAGAAGTTGGATTAGACTATCGTAGTACATTGGCTTGGTCTTCATTTGACACTTATCGAACACATGGGGGGTGTAATGACATGTGGGGAACTACATGGACTGCTTCAGACATAAATTCTGTTGGGTTTGGAGTTGCTTTTTCGGGGATAGACTATACTTGCGGGGGAAATGTGTTTTCCTATTATGATCATGTTAGGATTACTGTTTGTTATACCGCAACTCTTCCTGTTGAACTGATAAATTTTAAAGTTACCAGTTTTGATGAATGGGTTTTGGTAAACTGGGAAACTCAAACCGAATTAAACAATGATTATTTTACAATCGAACGAAGTAAAAACTTGAGATCCTGGGAAATTATTGGTGTAGTTTCAGGTAATGGAAATTCTAACGTGTTATTAAATTATAATTTTTCAGATTATAAACCATTTAAAGGAACTTCTTATTACCGTCTAAAACAAACAGATTTTAACGGTAAAATTGCCTACTCAGACCCCCAAACAATTGAATTTGAAGAGGAATTATCAAGCTCAATCTCCCCTAATCCTGTAGGTAATGAGCTAAATTTATTTTCAGATTTTCTTATTAATCAATATTCGATTTACGATTTAATGGGAAGAAGTATTGAAGAAGCAAGAGATTTTGAAGAGAAAATAGATGTATCTAGACTTCCAAAGGGATTATATTTTCTAGTGATAATAGGTGATAACAAAGCGGACACTCATAAATTCATAAAACAATAAGATTTATCTTCAACAATAATAAAATCCCTTTACCTCAAATAGGCAAAGGGATTTTTTTTGTTCTCTGTGACCCTGTAGGGATTCGAACCCCAAATCTCCTCGGCCGTAACGAGGTGCAGTATCCAGTTATGCTACAGGGCCAAATTAAGAGTGCAAATATAAAATTTATTTAATGTTTAGTTTGAATAATTAGTATTTTTAAAATCTAATCTATTGTATGCATTTCAATTCCATTGACGAAGCATTTATTGGGCAACTAATTACATTAGTTGGCAAGCAACATGTATTGTTTGATGAAGAAGCATTTAAACAATATGGGCATGATGAAACAGAAGACTTGTTGTTTTACCCTGAGGTGGTTGTTATTCCAAGAACACCTCAAGAAATAGCTGAAATTCTAAAAATATGCAATAAGCATAATATTCCGTTAACACCTCGTGGAGCCGGTACTGGTTTGAGTGGGGGAGCTTTGCCAGTTAATAAAGGGGTGCTGCTTTCTACCGAACGGTTTAATCAAATTTTAGAGATTGATGAACGAAATTTACAAGCAACCTTAGAGCCAGGTGTTATTACCCAAGTTTTTCAAGAAGCTGTTCAAGAAAAAGGATTGTTTTATCCACCTGATCCGGCAAGTAAGGGCAGCTGCTTTATTGGAGGAAATTTAGCTGAAAATTCTGGTGGTCCAAAAGCAGTAAAATATGGGGTTACCAATGACTATGTGTTAAATTTGGAAGTAGTATTACCAACCGGTGATATTATTTGGACAGGAGCAAATGTGTTAAAAAATTCAACAGGTTATAATTTAACCCAACTGATGATTGGTAGTGAAGGTACGCTTGGAATAATCACTAAAGCTGTTTTTAGATTAATTCCTTATCCTAGGTATGATCTATTAATGTTGGTTCCTTTTTATTCAGCAGAAGAAGCTTGCGCAGCGGTTTCAGCTATTTTTAGAGCAGGAGTAACACCATCAGGTATGGAGTTTATGGAACGTGATGCTTTACTTTGGGGTTCTCAATATATTGGTGATGATACGTTAGCTATTCCTGAAAGCATTCAAGCACATTTATTAATTGAAGTAGATGGAAACAATCAAGAAGTTTTAAATAATGATTGTGAAACCATCTATAAAGTTTTAGAAGATTTTAATTGTGATGAGGTGCTTTTTGCTGAAGATACTACTCAAAAGGAAAAATTATGGAAAATTAGAAGAATAGTAGGCGAAGCTGTAAAAGCAAAATCCATTTACAAAGAACAAGATACAGTTGTGCCAAGAGCAGAACTCCCTTTATTATTAAAGGGTGTTAAAGACATTGGAAAAAAATACGGGTTTCACTCCGTTTGTTATGGTCATGCAGGTGATGGTAATTTACATATAAATATAATAAAAGGGGACATGTCTGATAATGATTGGGATAATGAATTAAGTGAAGGAATACGAGAGTTATTTGAGTTATGTGTTCAGCTTAAAGGAACTATTTCAGGAGAGCATGGAATAGGCTATGTTCAAAAGAATTACATGGATATTCCGTTTAGTACTACAGAATTATCCTTACAGAAGAATATAAAAAAACTGTTTGATCCAAATGGAATACTAAACCCAGGAAAAATATTTACATGAAAAATCCCGCCAATTGGCGGGATTAAAATTCAAAGGCACGGAGATACATTTCTGTTTAACTACCTATCTAATTAACTTTAAAACAATCTCCGAGTACAAGACGTGTTCAAAGAGAAAAAGGTTGCATCCGTCTTAAATATTTTAGGATTCATAGAATAATTAAGATTTGAATTGGGTTTTTTTAAAAATATTTTTTAATTTTAGAGTCCTAACTAAACTAACCCTTATGAAAAAAATTACTTTATTATTTTCAGCATTTGCTTTAATGATAGCAAGCTCATTTGGTCAAAATGAGCTAGAAAAGACTGAGGCTCCTCAACAAAGAATATGTGGAGCGATGAATGGTGTTTCACAAGCCGATTTAGATAACATGGAGGAATTTCTAGCCCCAAGAGTTGCAGCCTATATACAAGCTCAAGCTAATGGAGGTAGTCCTGAAGCGGTTTATAATATACCGGTTATTGTACATATAATTCATAACTCAACTGAAGCTGTTGGGGTAGGTAGAAATGTTTCTAATGCTAGAGTACAACAGCAAATACAACGATTAAATGATGATTTTAGATTATTGAATGGAGATGCTAGTAATGCATCAGCTGCCTTTCAATTGGTACAAGCTGACTGCGAAGTAAATTTTTGTTTAATTACCACATATCCTTCAGGACATCCTCAAGCCGGAAATCCCTTATCCGAAGTTGGAGTTAATAGAGTAAGTGCACCTTCGATTGGTCTTGCTAATACAACAACAGGGTATTCACAAGCACAGGTAAACGGGACTATGAAGCCAGCGACTTCTTTTAATCCTAATGAGGTTATGAATTTCTGGTGTTGTCAGTTATCAAGTGGATTATTGGGGTTTGCACAATTTCCTAATACAGGTGCTGCAAATACAGATGGTGTGGTTTCTACTTATACTGCTTTTGGAAATACTTCAGGTCCATACAACTTAGGGAGAACCGCTACACATGAAGTAGGTCATTACTTAAATTTAAGACACATTTGGGGTGATGATGGGGGGGCTTGTACTGGTTCCGATCAAGTTAATGATACACCTAACCAAGCCAATAATACTTTTGGTTGTCCAAGTGGTGTTCAAACAGATGCATGTGTTGGAGCGCCTAATGGCTATATGTATCAAAACTATATGGATTATACAGATGATGCCTGTATGGTAATGTTTACTGCTGGGCAGAAAGCTAGAGTTCAAGCCATATTAAATCCATCAACAGGGGCAAATAGAAGAAGAACATTAAATGCAGCAAGCTTAACTCTATGTGCACCTCCTGCCAGTAATCCTGATGATGCTGGCATTTCATTGATTACAACACCTGACGGAACTTATTGTTCAAGTACAATTACCCCAGTTGTTGATTTAAGAAACTACGGAACAAACGCCATAACTTCTGTAACAATTAATTATATGGTAGATGGGTCTCCTCAGACTCCCTTTGCTTGGACTGGTAATTTAGCTTCTGGAGCTACAACTTCTGTTAATTTACCAAACATAACTGCTTCTGCTGGGGCACATACCTTTGATGCGAATACGTCTTCACCAAATGGCAATGTGGATACTGCTCCAGGTAATGATGCGGCTACTCAAACTAATTTTACAGTATCATCAGGAGTTTCGTTACCATTGACAGAAAATTTTGAAACATTTGCACTTTGTGGTACTACTAATAATTGTGAAACAGAGGTGTGCGCTATGATAAATGGGTGGGTTAATGAAACTAACCTTGTTGTTGATGATATTGATTGGAGAACGGATGAAGGAGGTACACCTTCAACTGGTACTGGTCCAACTACAGATTTTAACCCTGGAACTGCGACTGGAAACTATCTATATTTAGAAGCATCTGGAGCGCCAGTTTGTTCTAATAAACAAGCAAATTTAATTTCCCCTTGTATTGATTTAACCTCTGCATCATCTGCAGCATTAACATTTGCTTATCACATGAATGGTATTTCTATCGGATCCTTACATGTTGATATTAATGTGAATGGTACATGGACAAATGATATTACTCCTGCTATAAACGGATCTCAAGGTAACGCATGGGTTCAAAGAAATGAACCTTTAACTCCTTATTTAGGGAATATAGTTCAATTTAGGTTTAGAGGTATTACTGGGGGTAACTGGGAGAGTGATATTGCAATTGATGACATTAGTGTTACTGGAAGTGTTGGTATTAATAATGCCGCTTTAGCTAATAGTTTTAATATCCATCCAAACCCATCTAATGGAGTGTTTAATTTTGAATATAGTGGAAACTCTAAGCTGTCAGCTAAAGTTGTTGATATAAATGCAAGAGTTATTAATCAATTAGAGTTAAGCCCTATGGAGACTGGTAAGATAGATTTGAGTGATTATGCAAATGGGTTGTACATGATTGTTCTAACTAATGGTGAGAATGTTGTCACTAAGAGAATTGTTTTATCAAAATAATGTACATTTTACATTTTTTAGTAAAGAGCCTTGTGTATAGCAAGGCTCTTTTTTTTGTGCAGATTAATTACATTTGCATAAATAAACTGAGTATGTAATGAGTAAGGAGATGACGAAGAATATTATAGAAAATTCAATAAGTGATGCAACATTAATAGCTGTTTCTAATAAAATATTTAATAATGAGAGGGTAACTTCAGAAGAAGGAATTTATTTATATGAAAATGCAGAGCTTGGTTATTTAGGAACACTTGCCAATTATATCAGAGAAGAAAGGCACGGAAGTAAAACCTATTTTAATAAAAATTTTCATATTGAACCTACTAATATTTGTGTCTTTGATTGTAAATTTTGTGCATATTCTAAATTTTTAAGAGATAAAGATGATTTTGATGCTTGGGAATTATCAGAAGAAGAGATTTATGATGCCATCAAAGCTTACGATGGGCAAGATATAACGGAAGTCCATATTGTTGGTGGAGTACATCCTAAAATGGGATTAGAATATTTTAAAAATCTTATTGAAAAAATTAAGTTAATTCGTCCAGATATACATGTAAAAGCTTTTACCGCTGTTGAATTAGATTATATGGCAAGAAAAGCTAAAGTAAGTTACAAAGAATGCTTACAAATATTAAAAGATGCTGGACAAGGTTCTTTGCCAGGTGGAGGGGCAGAAATATTTGATAAGGAGATAAGGGATCAAATTTGCAAAGATAAATGTACTGGAGAGCAATGGTTAGAAATGCATGAGGCAGCACATAGTGTTGGAATGCCTTCTAATGCAACTATACTTTATGGACATATAGAAAAGCCTATTCATTTAATTGATCACATGAATCGATTAAGAGAGTTGCAAGATAAAACTGGAGGTTTTAACGCCTTTATTCCCTTAAAGTATAGAAACGGGAACAATCAAATGTCATCTATTGGTGAAGCAGGCGTAATTGATGACTTAAAAATGTATGCCATATCAAGAATATTCTTAGATAATTTCAATCACATTAAAGCTTATTGGCCAATGATAGGAAGAAAAACTACACAATTACTGCTTTCGTTTGGAGTAAACGATATTGACGGAACAGTGGATGATTCGACAAAAATATATTCAATGGCTGGAGTGGAGGAACAAAAACCTGTAATGACCACTGAACAAATGGTTAATCTTATTAAAGATGTGAATAGGCAACCAATAGAGAGAGACAGTATTTACAATGAGCTTAGAGATTATACAGAAGCAGAATTAGTTTAAATTAGCTATATTTGAAATCAATTTTTTTAACCAAATCTTAAATTATGAAATTCTTAAAGAAATTAAGTATTGTAGTGGTGGCTTTGATTGCAATTTATGTTATCCTAGCATTTATTGGACCGTCAAATTATAAATTGGAAAGATCGATTAAAATTGGCTCTGCTATTGAAAATGTATACAATCAAACTTCTATTTATGCAAATTGGGCTGATTGGTCTCCATGGGCAAAAGCAGATCCTGAAGCACAATATACCATAGAAAAAGATGACCAAACAATTGGGTCTTCCTTAGGGTGGAAAGGAGAACTTTCAGGTACAGGGTCTATGACCACCAGCGAAATAACAGCAAACGAAAAATTCATGTATAAACTTGTGTTTACTGAGCCTTGGTATATGGCAATGACATCCAATGGTGGGTTTACTTACAAACAAGATGGAGATTCTGTTATATTGTCTTGGTTTGATGAAGGGGATTTTGGTTTCATGTCAAGACCAATGATGTTGTTTATGAGTATGGAAGAACAAATCGGTCCCCAATTTGAAATGGGGCTTTCTGCCATTAAAGAAATTTGTGAAAATATGCCTGATCCTGGTCCAGAAGTAGAAATAGTTGAAATGGAAGTAGAGGCACAGGCGATGTTTTATGTTGAAGAATCTTCTGAGTTAAATTCTGAAGTAATTGGAGGTAAAATAGGTGCTGCTTATGGAGAGATAGGAGGATTGCTGGCTGCAAATGGAATAGAGATGGTAGGAATGCCAATTACAATAACAAATAGCTTCTCAATGAAAGAAATGAGTTGGGTATTTGATTGTGCCTTAAGAGTTGAATCAACAGATGGCGTAGAGTTAACAGGTAGAGTAAAAACTGGAACAACTTATGCTGGAAAAGTAGTTAGAGGTACTCATGTTGGTTCTTATGAGGAAAGTGTTGCAACTTATAACGCAATCAGCAAATACATGGAAGAGAAGGGATTAACTCAAGAAGGAAGATCTTGGGAAGAATACATTGATGATCCAGAAGTAGTTGCTCCAGAAGAACTCAGAACTTATATTTACTTTCCTGTAAAGTAATTGGCACATAATAATAGTATTATAATCACTGGTCATCGTGGAGCTGGAGGATTGGCTCCAGAAAACACTTTGGCATCTATTCAATTAGCCCTTGATTTAGGTGTTGATCGTATTGAAATTGACGTTCAGCAAACTAAAGATAATGTTGTAATTGTTTTACATGATAGGACTTTAAGAAGAACTACTACGGGTGTAGGTTATGTAAAAGTTAAAAATTATAGTGAGATATTAAAACATAGTGCTGGGTATAAATTCAATAAATATTACATCAAAGAAAAGGTGCCGACCTTAGATGAAGTTATTAAATTAATAAATGGGAAAGCAGAATTGCTAATTGAAACCAAGTACAGTTTTATGTACTATCCGAATATTGAGCGACACATTATTAACGTTATAAAAGATAATGATGCTAAAGGATGGTGTAAAGTAATTTCATTTAATGACAGGGCATTGTTTAGAATACATAAACTAGATGGTGAGGTAAGAACGGGAAAGTTGTTTGTTGGTAAATATGCTAAACTGCCTTTGTCTTGGGATAAGGGGGTAAATCTAAAACCATTAAAACGTTATGGTTTTGTTGATGAGAT
>JBFIEB010000048.1:0-13651 GCA_041603555.1 Vicingaceae bacterium | reverse complement strand
TGTCGGCGGAGGGCGTGGCGTTCATCGCCAAGCCGGTGCCTTCTTAACTGACTCAAAATTTCTAAACTTTTTATCATAACCTATTATTTCTTCGATACTTTTATAGCTGTCTTGGTTTAACCAATATTCGGCTTCAAAAGCCTTGTCAATAATTATTTCTTTAGATTTTACCATACTCGATTTTTCATTGTTATCCATCCACAAGTACTCTGCTCCAGCATCTATAAATAATTTCGCTTGAAAAGATTCTGCCCCTGGCACATACCATGAACCATTCCATGGCATTCCTGTAAATACAGTAGGTTTATCTTCTATATTTTTTGTTAACTCCAATAAGCTTAAATAAGTACTCTCAATAGAGTTGAAAATTGAATCCGCCTTCTCATCTTCATCGTAAAAAGCAGCTATAAATTTTATCCATTCAGCTTTACCTAAAGGATGGGTTTCCATGTATTCAGCGTTAAGTACTATGAGCAACCCCAATGATTCCATTTTATTAATAAAATTATTTGAAGTTCCGTCAATACCAAAACCCATTATAATATCAGGAGATTTTTCTATTAACATTTCATAATTAATAGATTGGGTATTCCCTATTTCTTTTATGAAGCCTTTTTTTATTTTATCATTGATTACTGGACTACTAACAAAGTCAGAGCCAGAAAGTGCAACAATAGACTTTTCATGATTAAGTTTCTCTATAAATGCTACATGGGTTAAACTCATGCAGGCAATATTCTTTATTGGGGTTTTAATGTATATAGCATCTTCCCCCTCATTAGGCTTCATATATTTATATAAAACATATTTATAAGAATTGCTCCCTCCTACCCATGCATTATTTAATGTAAGAATTTTATAATCTTTATAGTAAGATAGGCTAAACTCTTTGGCATACTTAATTTTTGATGTTAGTATTGTTTGATTTTTTTCTGAAGTCTGATTTTCATTTCTACAAGCTGAAAAAACTAGTAAAAAAAAGAGTGCAACAACATTCTTCATTCAACAAATCGTTTTAACTGATTTGAATAAAAAGTCCATTCCGGAGTCTCAATAATATCTTTAATATCTGCTAAACTATACCAAGGAGAAAGGTTTGGATTTGTAGGGTTATTAAGTATATGAATATTTTGGGCAGGCATATAGCTTTGGGCAACTAAAAATATTTTATTATTTGATTCTTTATTAAGTGCTACATCTAATACAATAATTGCATGTCCTGGAGCCCCCCCCTTTATCAAAACATCTCCTGCTTCTATTTTTGAGAGTTCAACGTTTTTCATCTCTGTCTCTAAAGATAGAGTACCCGCATACATAAATATATTTTTCATGTATTTTTTGAAGCTTTTATATGATTTGTTATTGGATGAAGACACCCATACTACTTTATTACCTTTCAAACTTGGGTAATAACCACTACCCCATTTAGAGAAAGGTATATTTATTCCATTAGTATATTTAAAATGAATTTTATCAAACTGACCATAAGAATATAAATATTCAGCTCTTAGTCTCATTACAGCATCAGCACATTGCTGTAAATCCTTTTCGCCAACATCTATATCTATTACCTTGTATTGCGCCTCCTGATTGTACTTTTCTTCACCATTGTATAAATAAACTGTATTATTTGACTTAATGGGTAAATGGCATAACCATGAGGTAAAAGACTCTTTATCCGAATTTAATCTTTCGTAGCCATTCGGTAATTCAAGATTATTGATTAATGCAGATTTATAATCGTATTGGTTTTTCCAAGAATAATCGTAGCTATTAGTATCAATTATAGCTGTAGAAATAACTTCTCCTTCAATTGTAGTTTCAGCAGTCGTACTTGCTTCTTGAAAATTCGTTTGGCAAGAGGCAACTATGCCCGTAAACATTAATAATGGAATATACTTAATGCCTGATAACAATTACCTGATTTTTAGCTTAACAATATAATATCCTGTATTGGACGCATTGTAAACAGTTTCATATATCGATAAATAAACCATACCAGTAGCTGTAGCTTTTCCTTTGTAATTTGCTCCTGCGCTTATTACTGTCCCACTTTCACCAATTTTAAAAACAGTATTACCATAAACGGGGTAAGTAGAATTGGATGTGCTAGGCTTAAAATCATCATTAGTATTTCCTTTATATGAACCATCTGGTTTATATTTATTTCCAGATAAGCTAGCAAATGTTACTTCACCAGATGATATAATGTCCAATCCTTGTCCATTTTTTACCATGATACCCGTTTTTAGCCACCCTCCATTATTGTTTCCGCTTATATGAGTAGCAGCAAATAATTTAAATGTTTTCATCCCTCCTCCTTCAGAATCATCGAAAACCATAACATCTATTTTTTCAATTTTATTTCGAGGGATGTTTAATGTACCATATTCTGTTTTCAGTTCAATTTTTTCGAAAGAATACTTTCCTCCCATATTGTATTCATAATTAATAAAAACTACATCTTTGGTTTTATAATTATTAGAAATATTATGATTTGCCTTCAGCTCATTTATGGCATTTGTTAATGAAAAATCATTAAACTCTCCTGGGGTATAATCGATTGAGAACATTACATCTTCTATAACAGGAACTGCCGCTGCATTTAAAGCAGTAATAGATTTATATGCAGACTCTCTCATTTCAGTACTCGAATTTCCTAACTGTTTTATCAAATTAATTATTTGCTTTTTCTGAGAGTTATCTGCATGAATTCCTAATTCTATAGACGAAACACTTTGAATGGGAATCTCTAATTTACCATAATCTGTAATTAATGTTATATTATTGATTTTTGTTGTACCTGTGACAACGCTGCCATCTTTTAAAGTTAAGGTGAATTCTGTTTTACTTTGAGAGTATACAAAAAATGAGGTACATATAATTGACATAAAAAATATTGTCTTTCTCATTATCTAAATTTTATTTTTCAATTGATTCTTTATCCCATAAAGATTGGGCAATGTTTACACCATTTTTATAAAAAAAGGTTCCTCCCCAAGTATAGAAAATACGTTCGTAAACATCTACATGGTTCCCTGTCTTTTTAGTTCTTGTTATCGTAATAGAATTACCTGACTCTGTAGTTTCCTCAGTAATTCCTTCTGAATATTTTTTAGCCAATTCATCATCTTGGCTTAACTGTTTTTCTCCCATGTAATAATTGGTCAATTCAGCATTAGCCAACAATATTTTTTCTTGTTCATTTGATTGTAAATCAGACATAAAATCATTATTCATTTGCCTTTCTTTATCCAACTTTACTTTAAAATCTTTATACCTTTTATCTTGGGATTTAGTTGCTACTCCCAATTTTTTTTTAGCCTTAACTATTTCATTGTTTGATTTTACTCTCTTTTTATCTGCCATTTTTTGATTTGCCAATTCCTGCTTAACTACAACTTTTTTAAACTTATCTAATTGCTTAACATCTTTATAGTATTGTTTGTCTTTTCGTGCTGCATTCTTAACGAAATCTTTTTCCATTTGCTCCTTAGCCTTTTTATTTGTTTGCCTAAATTTTTCAGCTTTTTCTAATCGTTGCTCTTCAAGTTTATCAATTCTGGCTTTAAACTTAATCAGTTCCTCTACATTAAGCTTATAGTAATTTGATTTCTCAACTTTTTGCTTATTCATTTCTTCTGTCAACTTTTCTATGTCTTTCTCATTTTTATCTGTTCTATTAATTGCAGTAGAAATTCTAATTTCCTCTTCTTTAGCTAATTCAGCTTTATATTCATGTACATCTAATTCTAATTCCTTACTCCTCTTCTTAGCTCTTATCTTATTCTCTTCTGTATCAGCTATAAGTTTTTCAATATATTTTCTATTATCAGCTCTCATTTCTTCCCCTTTTTCTATCATCATCAATTTATCCTCAATGATATTATCGACATATACATCATGATTTACCATCTTCTCTTTACTTAACTCGTCTTGTTCTTTTTTGAAGGCAATTTCTTCTTTTACATAGTCGGCTATTTCTTCATCAGCCTGCTCTCTTCTCTTGTCCGCGTTCTTTATTCTTTCATTTTCTGCTTCCTCCAGTAAAGTGGTAGTTGCTTGAAGCATGTTATTATTTTCTACATGGTATTTATTCCCTCTCTCAGTCTGAGCAATAATATCATTAGTATACCTATTTTTTTGGTCATCAGCTTCTTTAGTTCTAATTATTCCTCCAGATATTCTTATTTCTTCATCATGATTATAACGGTCTCTATCTTTTTGCAAAACTTTAGCTTTATCAGAATTTACTTTATCTAATAATGCTGCCATTTTAGCTTCAATTTCCCTTTCTTTTGCATCATTAATTTTTGCTCTTGAGCTAGTATTAGTAACAACAACTTCTTTTGAATCTTCTATTGGTTGCTTTAAAAGCTCCAAAATCTCAGCTAGTTTATCAGAAGGGTATTTTTCATCAGGATATAGATTCAAAGCAGCGTTGAACTTTCCTTGAGCTTTTTTATACTCCTTAATACTCATTGCTCTATCACCATCATAGATTAATTGGTCATAACTAGCTCGTTTTTCCTTCTCAAGCATTGCTGCATCTTTCTCGTTTTTCTCTTTTTCAGCTATAGCTAATAGTATTTGTTTTATTTCATCAATTTTTTCTTTTGGGTATGTTTTATCAGGCATAATTCCCAATGCTTGCTCGTAATTAGATATAGCATTATCATATCTTTTGTTGTTCAGCTCCTCATCTGCAATTTTTATAAAAGCATTGTATTGCTCTTGTTTTTGCTTTAAGGCATTGTTAGTAAGTGTAATTTCTGCTTCTTTTCTGGCTATTTCAGCTAATAATTCTTCTAATTTAATTAATTGTTCTTGAGGATAAACTTCTTCACTTTTTACATTAAGAGCTGCTTTATATTTGGTTTTAGCCATTGAATAATTTTCAGTTCCAAATGCATTATCAGCCTCAACAATCAATTTTTTATATTTATCGTCTATTTCTTTTTGAGCCAACAAAGCATTGTCTTTTTCAGCTTGTATTTTTGCTAAAATGTCTTTTATTTCCTGTATTTTATCTTGAGGATATTTTTCACCAGGTATTACCCCAAGTGCTTGATTGTATTTAGCTTCAGCCTCAATATAATTTTCGCCCAACAACTCACCATCAGCTTCGGCAATTAAAGCATCAAAATATTCTCTTTTCTTTCTTTCTGTTTCTGCTGCCAACTCATTTTCCTCTTTTTCCCTTTCCAATGCTGCAAGAATATCCTCAATCTCTTTTAACTTATCTTTAGGATATTTCTCAGCAGGTTTCACATCACTAGCTTCATTATAATTCGTTATTGCATCATCGTAACTTTTATTCGTAAAAGCATTATCAGCCAATAGAATAAAAGCATTGTATTTTTCGTCTAATTCCTTCTGAGCTAGTGCAGCATTAGCTTCCTCTTCTTTTTTTCTTTCCAATTCAGCCAATATCTCTCCTATTTCCTCTAGTTTATCTTTAGGATATTGTTCTTCTTCTTTTCCTTCAACAACCAAAGCTGTAATATAATCCTCTTTGGCACTATCATAATCTTTAGTATTAAAAGCATTATCTGCAGATAAAATCAGGGAATTGTACTTATCATCTAATTCTTTTTGAGCCAATGCAGCAGCCTCCTCTTCTGCTTTCTTCACAGCTAAGTATCGTAATTTTGATTTGATTTCATCTAATTTATCTTTAGGGTATTGTTCTTCTGATTTTAAACTTAATGCTTTTTCATAGGCAGTTTGAGCAGGTTCATATTCTTCATTTCCAAATGCCTTATCGCCTTGAGCAATCGCTGCATCATAATCTTCCTCTAATTTTGCAGCAGCATCCATTATGGATTTTATCTCAGCTATTTTATCTTTTGGATATTGCTCCTTTTCCAACAGGTTTAAAGCTTCTTCATAATTAGATTTAGCTGTTTCATACTCCTTACTTTCAAATGCTGCATCGGCATCAGCAATAAATTTATCATAATCCTCTTTTAGTTTTTTACGCTCGGAAAGTAATCTATTTGCCTCTTCAATCTTTGCTTTTGGATATTCCTCTTCAGGTTTAAAGCCCAAAGCTTTATTGTATGCTTCAATTGCTTTTTCGTACTCATTAGATTTAAATTGATTGTCTGCTTCAGCTATCGCATCATTATATCCCTTCTCATTCTTAATTTGCTCAGCTAAAATATCATCTATCTCTTTAATTTTATCTTGAGGATATTGTTCTTTAGATTTAATTCCCGCTGCCTTTACATAATTTTCTTTGGCCTTCTCATAGAATTTATCTCCGAAATATTGATCAGCAGCTGCTATAGCATCTTTGTATTCTTCGTCTCTTTTCTGCTGGTTTGCAATTAGAGTATCTATCTCTTTTATTTTATCTTTTGGATATTGTTCTTTCTCCTTCATGCTAGATGCATTGTAATAGGCAGTTCTTGCTTTATCCCACTCCTCATCTTTAAAAGCTTTATCCGCCAATGCAATCACATCATTATAAGCTTTATCCGCTGCAGCATTTTTATCTAATTGAGCTTTTATTTCCTTAAGCTGTTCGGGGGGGTAGAATTCATTTGGAAAAATTGAAGCAGCTAATTCATAATGTGGTTTTGCATCTGCCCACCTTTCCATATTGAATGCCTTGTCGGCCAAAGTAATGGCTGCATCATAAGATTTTTGCTTCTGTTTTCTTTCTGCTTCTTGTTGTTTTAATCGTTCTTCTAATTCCTTTTTAAGCCTATCTAACTCTTTCTTTATAGAATTAGTATAAGCTGGATCATAATCCATATACCCAGTAGCTGGGTTGAAAGCTACTTTCGCAATAGGTTGATTCAAAATTGAGACGTCCAATCCCTCCATCTGTTCAAATAAATTCATCTCCATTGGAAAATCAAAACCATACTTAGCATCCTCTGGTGGGACATGCTTAGTAGATAACTCTATCCTCTTTGTAACATGTCCAGGTTTAGAGAATTCGATTATGTAAACCGCATCAGGAAGAAGAGAAGCTTCAAACTTTCCAGTTTCGGGAGAAGTTAGTGTTTTCCATACAGAGCCATTTCTTTTGATCGTGATGGTTGCACCCTCTAAACGTTTTTTTGTTTCCTCCTTCTTAACTGCCCCCATTACGTCCAATGTCCATTGCCCAAAAGAAATTTGAGGCAAAAACATTGTAGTACACACTAAAGCGAAACACAATAATCGATATGTAAAATAATTTTTCACTAACTGCTTGAGATAACTAACAAATATCGTAAATCATTATTTAAATCCCTTCCATTCAGAGCAAAATAATAAACCTATTATCTTTAACGAAGATCATTAAAAATTGTTATCCTATTAAATAAGATGTTATTAAGATGAAAAAGTGGATTAAAATCCACAAAAATGAAGGTTAAAAAGAATTAGCCAAAGCAATAAAATCTTCAGCAATTAAAGAGGCTCCGCCAATAAGTCCTCCATCAACATCTGGATTAGCAAATAGTTCTTTTGAATTAGAGGGGTTACAACTTCCACCATAAAGAATGGAAATTTCATTAGCAATATCTTTACCAAATTTTTCAATAATTAGTTTTCGAATAAAAAGGTGCATTTCTTGGGCTTGGGTAGATGTGGCTGTAACTCCTGTTCCAATAGCCCATACAGGCTCGTACGCAATGATACATTTTAAAATTTGAGCTTCGTTTAAATGAAACAACCCTTCTTCGATTTGAGATTCAACAACACTAAAATGGACTTCATTTTTCCTATCTTCGAAAACCTCACCACAGCAATAAATAGGAGTTAAATCATTACTCAGTAATTGATTAATTTTTAATGCTAAAACATCGTTTTGTTCATTGAAATACTGTCTTCTTTCAGAATGACCAACAATTGCATATTGAGCACCTACTGATTTTATCATCGAAGCTGAAATCTCTCCAGTATAAGCTCCTAAATCGTATTGAGAAGAATTTTGAAGTCCTAACTCAACTCTGGTTGATGAAGTGATTTTTGATAATTCTGAAACATAAACTGATGGTGGTATAACTATAAGCTGAATAGTTTCATCAAAATCAGAAGTTACAATACTTTCAGTTAACTGAATGGCATCCTTATAGGACTTATTCATTTTCCAATTTCCTGCCAGGATTTTTCTTCTCATAAAAAGCTATTTAACTCTTACTCTTGGGTCAAGCATACCATAAGTTATATCAACTAATATGTTGATTATTACGAATATTGTGGCTGTTAGCAACACTCCCCCCATGACTATTGGTAGATCAAACTTTGTTAAGGCATCAAATAACACCCAGCCTATTCCTTTCCATCCAAATATCCATTCTACAAATAATGCTCCAGCTAGTAAACTGGCAAACATTCCAGAAATTGCTGTTACAACTGGGTTAAGTGCATTTTTTAGTGCATGTTTAATCACTACCACCCTAAATTTTAGACCTTTAGCACTAGCCGTTCTAATATAATCTTGTGACATTACGTCCAACATTGAACTTCTTGTTAACTGCATAATAGCAGATACAGGTCGTATCCCCAAAGTTAAAGCAGGAAGAATTAAATTACTCAACTTAATCATTTCGCCATTCCCTAAATCATCATACTCGAAAAGACTTCCCGTCATATTAAGGCCAGTAAAATCAGAAATAACATAGCCAAAAAACCAAGAGAATATTATTGCAGAATAAAATGAAGGAACAGACATTCCTAGTACAGATAAAAACAATAATACTCTATCGAGCCATGTATCTTTATTCAAAGCACCAAAAATCCCAAAAAGGATACCAGTAAACGCGGAAATTAAGATAGCTGCCAGGGCTAATATTGCAGTCTCTAGCATGTAGTCCATAAGAGTTTCAGACACCTTTCGTTTAGTAGTATAAGACCGTCTTAGGTATGGAGTTTTAACTACCGCCACACTTGATGCTCCATAGGAAAATAACTCCGTATAGTCATATTTTTCAGCATCTAAATATAGATAATGATCAAGATCTTTATCATGAATTGATATTGGTGATAAATCATTTAAATACATCACAAATTGCTTAGATAATGGCTGATCTAATCCTAAATCTTTTTGAATAATTTTCAAAGACTCTTCATCAGCACGCTGCCCCATTAACATTCTTGCGGGGTCTCCAGGTAACACATTAAAAAGTAAAAAGACAACGGTAATTACTCCTGCAAGAACAAGAAAACCGTACATAACTCTTTTTGTAATAAATTGCAGCAAATTTATACTTTTACTTTAAATAATCCTTTTTAACCTCCTTGTAATCAGGTAAATCATTTGCATTCCATTTACCTAAAATATTTCCTTGTTTCATTAAAACTATACCTGGATTTGCTCTAACTATTGTTTTTAACGTAATCGCATCACAGGTATAAAAATCGAACATTGTTTGATATTTATGTCTGAACGTTTCAGTGACATCATACAATGATGCCGTTAAACCAATAAAATAATTTCCATCTGTATTACATTGGTCGACAAAAGTATTAATCTTTTTAATAGAAGCAACATCTGTCTTATTTATATCATAAGCTACAAACATAAAAATATAGCCTGGTTCATTAAAGTAATCCTCTGCGTAATTATTCCCATCGTCCGCAGTAATGCTAAAATCTGTAATTGCAGCCTTATCGCCAGTTGAAATTAATTTTGTTTTTCTATCTGAGAACTCGTAATTATCATCATCCCAAGGGTAAGTTGACTCTGAAAATTCTTCAATTTTTCCAGTAGTCTTATTTTTATAATAAAAAATATTTTCATAAACATCAGGGACAGCTCCTTCTGGTAACACCATTTGTTCTGGAATGCTTTTGCCTACAGCATAAGCCCTATAATCTCTCAATGGCAAATGATTGAGCGTGTAGTAAATAAAGACTAATGAAATTAATGAAATGTATAAAATTGGCATCCATTTTAGCACATTATTAAAAAGTAAGCGTTTCATGGCAAAGTATCCTCCATAGCCAACTGCAAAGAAGACAAGTGGAAAATACCAATCAAACACCCATGATAACACCCCAACCAATAAAACCGAAACAACAATAAAGATAACATCCTCTTTTGTATTATTCATTTTAATTCTATTTCTAGAAAGATATATCGGAATAAGGAAAATCATTAAAACTAAGTCTTTAGCCCACGATTCCCATGGAGTAAGGCTTCTTCCTAATGAACCTTTCATTGCATCACCAAAACAACCACAATCAGTAACACATTGCACGGGCATTTCTTCTTGAAAAGTGACTTCTTTTCCGGTTTCTTCTTTAATAATAAGCTTAGTATTCGTCTGCATTCTAGCTACAAGTCGTGTGTACTCATCAGAGCCCGTTTCAACTTTCGTAACTTCATTGTAACTAGCAAATGGATCGCAAGTAGCCGTATGAAGTGTTAAAAAGAAAAACATTGTGGTTAATCCTATTAAAGAGAATACAGTAAATTTTATTTTAGTTCCAAAAAGTATTGCAAACCCAAGAATAATTTCAGCTGCACACATTAAAATAGCCAACGATAAGGCGTGCTCCATCATAAATTCTAAAGAGAATGAGTCCCATCCAAACCAATCTCTCATTCGGTAAGCCAAAGCACCATTTTCAAAATACTCTTCTAGCTTGTAACTAAACCCTAATGTGTCATTAGCTTTGATTAATCCAGAAACGATAAACAGTGTACCAACAAAAGTCCTTGATATGTATATTAGTATTTTCATAGAGCTTAAATATAAATCAAACTTAGATTTAAATTTATCTGTATACTTTTAGTTTAACAGTTATTTAACTTCCTCTTCAATTTTAATTAAAGCAAACACTGCATAGTTGAGCATGTCTGAGTAATTAGCATCAATTCCCTCTGATATCAATGTTTTACCATCATTGTCTTCAATCTGTTTAGTTCGTAATAACTTCATTAAAATTAAATCAGTTAAAGAACTCAATCTCATTTCTCTCCATGCCTCATCATAATCATGATTCTTATTTTCCATTAATGATTTTGAAGCATAAAAATGCTTTTTATATAAATCAAGACATTCATCATATTGCAACTCAGTATCTTCACTTTGTCCCAATTCTAGCTGAACCAATGCCATAATACAATAATTTACTATCGCTATGTATTCACCTTTTATTCCTTCATCAACTTTGCTAATGCCTTTGTCTTCAATACTTCTGATTCGTTTTGCTTTGATAAAAATTTGATCTGTTAAAGAGCTTGTTCTTAAAATTCTCCAAGCACTTCCATAATCTTTCATTTTTTTTGTAAAAATGTCAGTACAAATCTTTATTATTGAATCGTATTCTTCAGAAGTATTACTCATATATTAAACTTATGCAATCAGAATTTCAAGCTCCGCAAGATACAAATAAGTCAATAAATATTAAAGGGAATAGACTTATTTTAGACGAACCCATTATAATGGGCATACTAAATGTTACCCCTGACTCATTTTTTGATGGTGGCGCCTACCTAAGCGAGGAAAGTATAGTGAAACGGGTCAATACAATGGAATATGAGGGGGCTAAAATTATTGACATTGGAGGTTATTCTACTCGTCCAGAGGCTGTAGAAATTTCTGAAGAAGAAGAACTATTAAGGGTACTACCTATTATAAAATTAATTCATTCAAATTTTCCAGACATACCAATTTCTATTGACACTTTTAGGAGTAAGGTTGCTGAAAAAGCAATAGAGGTTGGTGCACATATGATTAATGATATTTCTGGAGGGAGCTTAGATGAAAAAATGTTTGATTGTGTAGCACGTTTAAAAGTTCCATATGTGTTGACGCACATTAAAGGAACCCCTCAGAACATGCAGGAAAATCCTATTTACGACAATGTTGTTGAAGAAGTGCTACATTATTTTGAAGAAAAGGTCAATCAACTAAATGCCCTAGGAATTAGTAACATTGTTCTTGACCCAGGATTTGGTTTTGGAAAAACAGTAGAACACAATTACGAATTATTAAATAATTTAGACACTTTTAAATCATTCAGCCTACCTATTATGGCTGGAATTTCAAGGAAATCAATGATAAACAAAGTAATCAATAGTACTCCAGATGATGCCTTGAATGGCACAACATCATTAAACACCATTGCACTAATGAAAGGGGCAAACATTTTGAGGGTACATGATGTTAAAGAAGCCAATGAAACCATTAAATTAGTACAAAAATTAAACTCAAAATAAATGAAAATCATATCATGGAATTTAAATGGAATTAGAGCTGTAGAAAAAAAAGGGCTCTTAGAGAAAATAGAAAAAATGAATACAGATATAATTTGTTTTCAAGAAACCAAAGCACAAGATGATCAAGTAGCAGAAGTATTAGAAAATCTTCAAGGTTATTACTTCTACTCCAATTCTGCAATAAAAAAAGGATATTCAGGAACTGCGATTGTTTGTAAAACTGAACCTTTAACTGTTACTTTTGATATCGGAATTGAAGAGCACGACCAAGAAGGAAGAGTGATAACCGCAGAATTTGACGACTTTTATATTACCTCCATTTATACGCCTAATTCAAAAAATGATTTATCTCGTTTGGATGACAGACAAAATTTTGATGCTGCATTTTTAAAGTATTTGAAAGAATTAGAGAAGAAAAAGCCCATAATTGTTTGCGGTGATTTTAACGTAGCCCATAAGAGCATCGACTTGGCTCGACCAAAAGCCAACTATAATAAGAGTGCTGGCCATATGCAAGAAGAGATTGATGGAATGGATAATTTTATTAATGCAGGTTTAATTGATACATTTAGGCATTTACATCCCAACAAAACCGAAGCTTATAGTTGGTGGAGCTTTAGGGGCGGTGCTAGAGAAAGAAATGTAGGCTGGAGAATTGATTATTTCTTAGTAAGTGAAAGCATTATAAATAAGGTGAAAAGCGCTGAAATTTTAGCAGACATGTATGGCTCTGACCATTGTCCTGTAGAAATTGATATAGCCTTTTAAACCCTTACCCCCATCACACAAATATCATCGAGTTGGTCTAAATCTCCTTTCCAATCATTCATCGTTTTATCGATATATGAGAGTTGTTCATACATTTCTAAATTTTGAATAGATAAAAATAGTTGCTTGAATTTCTTGTACATAAACTTTTTACCCTTCTTACCACCAAATTGATCTGGAAAGCCGTCAGAGAACAAGTAAACAGTGTCATTCTCTTCTAACTTAAATTGATGCGTTACGTACTTGTTTTCGTTTTTAGTACCACCAATCGCCATTTTATCAGGTTTACATTCAAATAAATTAACACCATTTTCAATCATGGCTGGCTCAACATCTTTGATTTGACCATTACTATTCTTTAACAGATATAATGCATTATGCGCTCCTGAATATTCTAAAGTATGTGATTTTTTATTAATACAACAAATTGAAATGTCCATTCCATCTTGTATACTAATGTCTTCAGTATTTTTAGCTCCAACAGCATCAATTACTAACTCGTTTAATTTATCTAGTATTTCTCCTGTTTTAGTAATCCCAAAATCATCTACTATTCTGTTTAACGAATTATGTCCTATAATACTCATAAAAGCTCCAGGAACACCATGGCCCGTACAATCTACCACAGAAAAATAAATTTTGTCTTCAACTTCTTTAATCCAATAAAAGTCTCCAGAAACAATGTCTTTTGGACGATAGTAAACAAAAGACTCA
>JBFIEB010000047.1:0-13763 GCA_041603555.1 Vicingaceae bacterium | reverse complement strand
CTCAAATGACATATGTTTTCGTTATTATGATATTTTTATCACCTTTTTATCATTTTTATCACTTTTTGAATTTATCAATTCAACATACTATTGTAATAAAATGTATTTTAGTAAGATGTTATTTTTCAAAAAACTAAGAATCAATTCCATGAATGCATCGAATATTTTAAAATACCTGGGCTATGCTCTTGGTGAAATTGTTTTATTAGTAGTAGGTATTAATGTCGCTATCTATTTTGACAATCAAAATGAACAAAAACAAAACGATGAGTATGTCCATAAAATTCATGCATTAATTGCTCAAGAGTTAGAGCAAGACACTACCAATTTGGGTATGGTTATTGAATACTACAACAACAAGCTTCCTACTTTTAAAAAGGTATTATCAGGAACTCTTACTTCAATAAAAACAGATTCACTCCCTTTCTATGAGAACCTAATTACTACTTATGCACCACTAACATTTACTGAAAAAGGGTTTAAGCTTTTATCAAATAATGCTGCTTTTCAGGATAATTTTAATGATTCCTTAAATATTAATCTTTCAAACTATTATGCCTTAGTTAAAAACGACATTGAAGGGCGGAACATTCAACTTATTGAAAATGATATTTTTGAAAATTTAGGTCATTTTAAAATGAATTATTCTTGGTTTAAAAATCTGGGGCAAAGCCCAGAATTTATAGAATATACTTTAACCAGCGGTGAATATCAAAACCTCGTATTTCAACATGCTCAATTGGTTTACGGTAATTTAATGCCCAAATTGAGTCTTGCTAAAAGTAGTGCTACAGAATTATTAGTTGATTTGGAAAAAGCTAATAGGTAAAAAACCATTTTATCAACTCTTTATACGTTTTTGAGTAGTTAAATAACTTGACACAAGCAAATAGAAAAGCCCCCAACAACTGTTGGGGCTTTCCATTTTTTCTGAATTCTGGGCATGAGGTGAAGAAACCAGAACTTAATTTCCAAGTTAATCATAGACCCTACTTTTTGTCAACGGTATCTTAAAATTAACTCTTCATTGGTATAAATTTAGATAGCTTTTAATAAAAATAATATGACCTAACTCATGTTTTGAATTGTTTTTTGCACGGTTATTTATTTTAACTGTAATATTGAATTCATATATTAGTATTATGTTATTATTTAAAAAACTAAGAATACAATCCATGACGGCATCTAATATTTTTAAATACATTGCTTATGCTATAGGCGAAATACTTCTCATTGTTATTGGTATTAATGTCGCATTGCATTTTGAGAACATAAATCAAGACGAACAAATTCAAGAGGAACTCTATAAAGTATATGATATTATTTCTCATGATCTGGTATTAGACACCACTAATATGGGAAACCGTATCAAACGATTAGAGGAAGACCAATGGATATCAGAAGCTGTTCTAACGAAAAAAATGACCGCTGAAATTTTGGATAGCTGTTATACTTGTCACTATCCGGCACTATTTACCACCAACTTAATTTTTTATGATAGAGGCTTTAAATTGCTAAAAAACAATGCTGAATTTAATTCTTTAAAAAATGATTCGTTGAACGGAGCTATTATGGAATATTACGATTATGTTAAAGGTAGGGTTGAAAACATTACCCAGAAGCAAATTCGTGAAGATGCCAATTTTAATATCAACCATTGGAAAATAAATTATACCTGGTTTCATGATTTGGAAACCAACCCTGATTTTGTTAATTATAGTTTGACTAATCCTGAATACCTAAACATGGTAAAAAAGCATTATTTTTTAATTCATTTTAATTATTTACCAAGCATCAAAGAAGCGAAAAAAGCTGCAGTTGATTTACTAAAACAGATAGATGGTATAACAAAAGAAAAATCATAACTAAGAAAGATGAAAAACCTATTGATTACTTTAGGCATTGTTTTAATAAGCCTATCGGCTAATGCGCAAAAAAAAGAAAAAACCTATAAGGTTTTAACAGCATGCGGCCAGTGCCAATTAGAAATGAATTCTAAAACCGGTTGTGATTTAGCGATACAATATGGCGGTAAAAAATATTGGGTAGATGGGACAGGCATTTCAGATCATGGTGATATGCATGCCCCAGATGGTTTTTGCAAAACTGTTAGAAAAGCCGAAATAAAAGGAACATTTACTGAAGATAGATTTACAGTTAGCTCCTTTGTTTTAATTCCAGAAAAAAAGAAAAAGAAAAAATAACTGACTAAAAAGTATACCTAATTCCCAAAGCAATACCCCATCCAAAGCTATCAAAATATTGATCCCCGAAATGAAACATGGGTCTAGTATCTAAACTTATTAATAGTGGAACATCATTTTCATTAAAATTGTATTCGACACCAATAATTCCTCCTATCCCAAATGCAGAAGCACTTGATCCATTAGCTGAAGCCATTACAAATTGAGCTCCTGGACCAGCATACCAGTTAAGACCTCCGTCCAGTACCCAAACCCATTGATATAACCCTGTAATACGGGTGTGATTAATACTATTATTACTACTCCATCCTAAATCAAATTCTAATCGATTAGCATCCCCAAGTCCGTGCTGATATGAAATTTCTAATCCAGCTCCATAATTACCTCCACCAAATCTAGCTCCTAATCCATGGGGTTCTACTTGTGCTTTTGCGCCAACTGAAATTATAAATACGCTTATAAATGCTAATACTACTTTTTTCATCTTTTAAATTTTATATGAACTATAAAAATATACAGCTTCAATCAAATAATCGCATCATTTAATTAATAGATATTAACAAAATCATACTTGATTACTGCAAAAAACCCAAATTATAAAAATGTAATTTTTATACCTTTTTGTACTTTTTTTGATGTTTTTCGTCATTTTTTTGTACTTTTTTTATGTTTTTTGAAGGTTTTTTCACTTTTTTTAAATTTTTATAATCATCTGACGGAGTAGATATAAAACCGTATTTTCGTATGATGAAAAAGATTTTTTCACTTATAATTATCCTGTCGATCTTTGCCTGTACAAATGAAATCCTCAAACCAGAAGAAGAAAACATCTCACTCAAAACAGAAATAACCGAGGCAATTTCGGACAACAGCAATCCTCTTCCAGAAATTCAACCCCCAGGATTAAGCCCTGATCAGTCGTGGATAGTTGCGTTAAATATTAAAGAAGGTGTTTTCCTTGGTTACACCATAACGTATCAATCAGGAGAAGAAATTACACAAGAAATAGATAATTCATGGGCTATTATTGAAAAGGTAGATTTCATTTCCACCAAATGGCTGGACAATGAAACCTATTATATTCCTCATATTAGTGGAAGTAAAAAAGGACATTGGGATTTGTACATCTATAAGGATGGAACTAATAAATACACAGAAATTATCACTACTGATTTAAACAGTAATTAGTAAAATATTATATTTTTTCATTCCTTTTTCACTTTTTTTAGATTTTTTTGTTAGCTTTAATCAAAATTTTTGGTTCTTTTCTTACAAAATTACAAATACAAAAAAAGCTCTTTTTACAAAAGAGCTTTTTTTGTTTTCAGCCTATTGCTTTAATTTTAATGTTCTCCTAAAGAAAAATTGTACCTTAGTATCTGAAAAATAGATGATCATCAAAAACATTTGGAATAAAATATCATTTATAGGCTTAAGGGATCTAAAAACATCTCATGCTCTTGAACACTTTAGAGAAATTATTTTAATCAATAGGCTGGTAACCATTATTCTTGTAATTATGGTTATTTATATTCCTATAGAAATCATATTCAATAGTTTTGATCTTGTTCCAATGATTTTAGGTGAAATAAGCCTTTTAGCAATGGCACTTTTTTTTAACAAAAAAAAGTGGTTTAATTTTTCAAAAATTTATTTCTTTTTCGCAGGTATACTGTCCATTTTACCAATGATGTATGTCGTGCCTGTGGGTGCCGGTAATGAATTCTTATTATTACCAATAGCTATTGCCCCGGCCATATTATTCCATAAAAGATGGCTTGGATTTTCTTTTTTCTTGCTGGTGGTGATCATATTTTTTACTGTTCTTCAAACACGAGAGCTAATAGACCCCATTATTGAAGTCACTCAAGAACAACTCGATTTCTTCAGAAATATTTATATGGGAATTGTATTTCTTCTTGTTTTTGTAATTGCCTTTTATTTTAGAACAATTGTTAATGATTTTGAAAGTATTAATAAGAAAAAAACACTAATGCTTAAAATTTCAAATAATGAAATTAAGGCAAGTATTAATTATGCGAAACGAATCCAAGAAGCCATTCTACCTTCAACCTCTATCATCAATAGCAATTTACCTAACTCCTTTGTGTTTTACTTGCCTAAAGACATTATTGCGGGTGATTTTTATTGGATGCACATTTTACCTCAGCCAAATGGTTGGGAAGTTAACGGTGACACCATTTTATTTGCTGCGGCAGACTGTACCGGACATGGTGTTCCCGGAGCATTGGTAAGTGTTGTTTGTAATAACGCTTTAAACCAATCTGTAAAAGAATTTGGTATTACAGAACCTAATCTCATCTTGGCAAAAACCAGGGACCTTGTTATAGAAACCTTTGCAGAAAGTATAGAAACAGTACAAGACGGAATGGATATTGCACTTTGTTCCTTAAATACCACTACCAATGAACTTAAATATGCAGGAGCAAATAATCCAATATGGATTATCAGGAAAGATACTGACGAAGTAGAGGAAGTGAAAGCCGACAAACAACATATCGGTAAATCCGATTTACTTAATCCTTTTACCAACCATACATTTCAATTAAACAAAGGTGATATTATTTATATTTTTACTGATGGTTATGCCGATCAATTTGGTGGTGAAAAGGGGAAAAAATTTAAGTACAAACCCTTTAAAGATTTACTCCTATCAATTTGTAATAAACCACTTAATGAGCAACATGATTTATTAAGTAATCATTTTGAAAAATGGAAAGGTAATTTAGAACAAATTGATGATGTATGTGTAATCGGAGTTAAAATATAAAATCAAAAATGAAAACTAATATCATAATTTTAATAATCATTTCCGGATTTTTAACCTCATGTAAAAATGAAAAAGAATCACTGAAAGCTGGTACTATGGATCCAAACGCCAAGACCACTAAATGCCAATTAATTGAAAAAGAATTTACTAATAAAGGTGGCAAGGTAACCGAATATAAAGAGTTGTATTTGCGATGCTCTATTCAAGATTATTTTATAAAAATATGTGAAGGAAATGTGAGCGCTGAACAATTACGACCTTATATTGAATCAGGAATTGAAGTAGAAATGGAAATTAAAGAAGGGATGTTAGACCATTGTGACGAAAATCCAGCTTATGCTCAGAGTAGAACAGGAACCTATGTTGTCATTAAAAAAATCATCAAATAAGTAACTTACTTTTTCAATCTTGCTTCTTGTTGTAATTTTTTTAAATCAGCCCTCACTTGCTTGCTGTATTCTTCATCATGCATGTACTCCCCTTCTTCCTCATTAAATTTTATAATTGCGGTAGGAAAATCGAGATTAGAAATGTCTACGTTTTTAAACTTTCCTTCATCCATTAAATCAACTCTAAATTCATAAATATATTTGCCTACAAACTCTGTTTTTTCTACGGTAGAGATTTGTATACGTTCGGATATAGAGCCAGGCTTGTCTATTTCAATCATATACCGCATACCGCTAAATAAAATAAATTGAAATTTACTTTTTTTAGTGTTGGTCATTTGTACAACCTTATTATTTTGGTATAATTTTACTAATGCTTTGTCTACCTTTTTTTCGTTCTGATACACATATCCCAATATTTCTAATGAACTAGATTTTACTGGAGCTAATAGAGGTTTTATAGCACTACTTAAAACTATAAAAGAAAAAATCAGTACTAAAATCGTTTTTATTTTTCTCATATCACAAATTGAATTTTTAAATATACAAATAATTAAAATTTGTATTTTAGTATTGTGAAAAAAATACGTTTAATAATTCTTGCCTCACTTTTCGGTTTATATTCTTGTGCTAGCATATTTAATGGTGTGGTTTTACCAAATCAATGTAAAAAATGTGAATTGATAGACACGCTTACTGGCGAAGTTCTTTTTACAAATGAAGGATGTGGCAGTGATAATACGCGACTAGAAGAAGAGGCCCAGTTAATGGCGTATGAAAAAAGTAGGTTTGGAAATTTATGTCAACTAGAAGTAAATTGCACTACTTGGAAGCAAGAGCCAGAAAATAAAGAGTAATTTTAGTAACTTTAACAAAAAAACGAAAATTATGAGAATATTAATAACTGTGTTAAGTGTAATGTTTATAAGCTTTTCAGCTATTGCACAAACCAAAACTGTAACAAACGACCCATCATTAATTCAAGTTGTTGAGGCATCATGTGGCCAATGTAACTTTGGTTTAACAGACCAAAAAGGATGTAGTCTTGCTGTAAAAATAAACGACAAAGCTTATTGGGTTAAAGGAACAAGTATCGAAAAACATGGCGATCCTCACTCAACTGGTGGGCTTTGTACATTAGTTAGAAAAGCTGAAGTTGCTGGTTCAGTCGTTGATGGAAAATTTGAAGTATCACACTTTAAGTTGTTACCATTAGAAGTTAAGAAAGATGGGCACGAAGGACACAATCATTAAAAAAGTAATTAGTTTTTAATATTAAGGAGAAGTTTTTACTTCTCCTTTTTTTGTTTTCATTTTAAATATTTTGGTTTTGGTATAGAGATTGCAAATGGTTCTAAAAATAATTTAGAATTATGGATAATTTAGAACTAAGATACAATGATGTAGAATACTATAAGATTACAGACAACATTCAAAAATCGTTTGTAAATAGTATAAAACATAGCATAGAAAGAGCTTTAAAACCAGTAAAAAAAGAGTTAGAAAATTCGGATGGCTTTGTAAGGATTAATTACAAAGAAAATAAATTAGAGATTACTGCTTTCTACCTTCCAGTACATTTAGAGCAAAAAATTAATAGGATTTTAAAATAATTTACCGCTAAACAAATATTAAGGTTAAAAACAGAAACACAAAAATTAAAAATATGAATGTCTTAAACTTCATAGTATTAAAACGATTAAAACATCCATATTATTTCAAAGAAGTTATTTTTCAGCTTTGATAATGTTTCTCAACCAAATCAAAAATAGAATAGATAGAGTCAATAATCCCCCCATAATATACCATGTTACTTTATAACCAAATTTATCTATTAAGTGCATCCCCGAATTATGCGCAAAAATGTGTGAGATTGAAAACGTCATTGTAAACAATGCCATATATTCTCCCTGGTTATTATATTTTGCAGCCCTATCCATTGCAAATGAATTTAAAAACGGGAAGTTGAGCATTTCTCCAACTGTCATTAATACCATACCAATAATTAATACACCAATCCATGCACTCATATTAAGAATAAAAAAACTGAAGGCAAAAAGTAAGGTACTTATTGCCAATATTCTGTATTTTGAAAAGCGATCTTTTTCAAAGTAACTTATTAATGGCATTTCAATTATAAAAATTAAAATCCCATTTAATGACATTATCCAACCTATTTCTTTTTCCGATAGCTTGTGAACATCATGATAATAAAGTGGTATTGTAGAAAAGTATTGTAAAAAAGTAAATCCTATTAATAACAAGGCAGCTAAAAATACTATGTACGCCTTATCCTTATAAGGAGAACCCTTAACACCAACTTCTTCCACCTTTTTTTCATTGCCCTTTTTTCGTTCATTTAACAAATAAACAAACAATAAAGCTGCTGAAATGCATGTTATACCATCAATCCAAAATAATCCATCATAGCTCATAAAGTAAATAATAACACCTCCTGCTGCAGGTCCCATAGAAAACCCTAAATTAATAGCCAATCTGATTAATGTTACAGAGCGGGTTCTATTTTCTGGTTTACAATAGGCAGCTACAGCAACAAACAAGGCCGGTCTGAACGTATCTGCCACCAATAACAACAGAAAAATACTTATACATAAACCAACAAATGAATGAATGTACTGGAGCCCAACAAACATTAAGCCTGAAAGAAAAAGGCTCCAAAACATTACTTTATAAAAACCAAATTTATTGGTTAACTTACCTCCAATCCAAGCACCGCAAACAGAACCTAGTCCAAAAGCTGTCATTATCCATCCCACATTACCCAAGGTAAAACCTAAATTTTCGGTAAGGTATAGCGACAAAAAAGGTACCACCATAGTCCCAGCCCTATTAATTAATGTAATTAACGAGAGCCACCAAACTTGGATGGATAATCCTTTGAAAGAATTCTGATATGACCTAAAAATATTTAAACTCATTTTTTTTCAACAAAAAAACCCAGCTAATTGCTTGGTTATAAATATGATGATTTATTAAAACTATATCATAGCATACCCAGTACTATTTTTAAATAGTATTTTGAGACAGGAGTAAACGTAATATAATTTTTTCTATTCATTTTTAATTTCTTATCACTCTATAACGTAAGATAATTTGATTGGTTGCTTAAGAAAGGAAAATTAGATATAACCGCCTGTTAATCAGCAATCAATTTACCCTTCCATCTTATTTTATTTTCTGATTTTAATTCAACGATATAAATACCTGCACCCATATTATTTCTTTTTAATTCATATGATAATCCAGAAATTTTATCCTCCGTAAAAATTAGCTTACCAAAAATATCATATATTTCAATAGTGCCATTTTGGATGTTTTTATTCCATTGAACATGAGCTTTATCATGAAAAGGGTTTGGATAAATTAAACCTTCATTGTTCTCTTCTGCCTCAACAATACCAACAGTACTAATACTATCAGAACAACAGGCAAAATAAGTCATTCCAGCAACACCTGAATTTGCAAATCCAATAGTATCAATTATGGTAGCCGTTTGTACATCAATCGTAATTAAAGTAGCTGCATTAGTACTTGAAAATCCACGGTAAGTATATTCTCCATTTTTATTAATAGAAGTACTTTCTCCAACATATCCAGTATTAATATTATTTAATGTTCCAATGGTGGAATGAATGCCTGAAGATGGGATTACCCTCTCTAATTTATAATCTAAACCATCTTCCCATAGACCATAGATTGTAGAATCATTGCAATTATATTCTAAGCCTATGACATTATCTGGAAAAGCAGGACTAGCAGTCACTAATCCCGTTTTTATATCTACTGAATAGATATGGATGTTAGAGCTAAATAAGCCCAATAAATGATATAATCCTCTTTTAGTATCTAGGGCAAAACCGTCACCAACATAAGCAGTAACACCTCCTACAATTCCTAACTGAGTTGTCAATCCGGTAACTTTATCTACTGTTACTAAATAGTAATTACCCGTAACCTCCTCAATTGCATATATGGTAGAATCTTCACAATTATATTTCAGCCCAACAACCACATTTCCAAATATTGGATTATTCAACACGGTTCCTGTAGCTAAATCTAATGTATAAAGTCTAGCATTTGTTCCATCGTGTCCAGAAAATATATAGGTGCTATCATGCGTGCTTATACAATTTTTGTTACCCAACACATAAAATGAAGGACCAAAAAAAGGAGCAATATTAGTAACTACTCCGGTAGTTGTATTAATAGTGGATAATTGATAGGCTCCTGAAGTATCATAAATACAATACATGTCATTCTGGGTATAACAAAAAAAAGACCATAAGAGAAGCAATATGAGTATTGATTTTCGCATGGTCTAATTTACTAATTATTAGTAGACTCTATGTCTTTTTTTTGGATGATTTTTTGATTAACTTAATAATTAACCACGTTATTAAACCTACAAATAATAAGAATGGCCATACATTGATAAGCCCAATAAAGAACCATAATAATCCTTCAAAACCATTGTTAAATCCATTTCCCGCCTTTTCCAAGAATTCAAAACCTGGTCTTTCAGATTCTATTTCTTGGTAAAAAATAATACTTAACGTACTTAAACTTACTTGATCTTTTAAATACCTTAACCTTCCTTCTGTAGATTCGATTTCTTCTCTTAATCTAGCTAATTCATTCTCCACTTGTAAAATATCACCCACAGAATGAGCTTTGTTTAATAACTCTAAATATCTTTTTTCAACTATTTTCTTAGCTTTCAATCTTGCCTGAACATCAACGTACTCTTCCGTAACATCCTTAACAGAAATATTTTGATTATCCAATTCTTTAATTGAATTTGAAATGTCTACCAATAATTTATCAAAATTAGCTGAGGGAACTCTTATCGTTATGTTATGCTCAATTCGATGACTATAAGTGTACTCGTCATCTCTAGCAAAATAACCATTTAAACTTTTTGCTACTTGATTAATCATTTTTTTAGTTTCCTTGCAATCATCTGTTTCAAATGCGATGGTACCTTCTTTTATTAATTTTCGTTCGATATTCTTTAATGATCTAGCAGGAATATCAATATCCTTTACTTCTTTTAATTCTTCTTCTTCTATTCCATCAGTTTCAGTGGCCTCTTCATAAGGTTCAGCTGCTGCTGCAAAATTTGATGCCAAATCATCAGCAGAATAACTTCCATCCCCTGCACAGGAGTAAAACACGAGGGAAATAATGGTTACAATAATTACAATATATCTTTTCATGGCTTTAAACTTTTAGATTAATATTAACTGGTTTATTGAAAAGCGAGCATTACTGCTCGCTTTTTTTCATTTATTATTCCTCTTCTTTCACTTCATCCACAACAACCGGCTCATCAACTGGTTCAAAATCTACCGTATCCTCAGGAAGAATTGGATCACCATCTAATGTATCCAAGTCAAAAATTTGATCATCTATCTGATCTAAGTCGATAATATTATTATCGACAGTATCAGACTCACAAGCGATTAATGAAACACTTACAACTCCTAAACAAAGAATTGCCTTAACTAATTTTTGCATTAAATTTTTCATAACTTTAGTTTTTTGGTTAATAATAGTTCAAACTTAGCGTCATTAGTTTCGAACTTATGGAATAACAGTTGTAAACCATTTGTAAATTATTTTACAATTTTAAAAAATAGCTGCAAGGCTTAATATCATTGTCAGAAAAAGAATTAATATATTTTGAGATTTTAAAAAATGAAGTGGTCAAAACACTTCAAAAATCTCATTCTGTTAGTTCAAATATTGAAAATTGGAGGGGTCAAGAGATAATTTACCTCCAAGATGATTTATCTGATAAGGTTAATGGTAGGATAAGTGAAAAATGGTTTTATACGCATATAAAATCTAATTCTGGAAAACTACCAAGAATTGATATGCTTAACATATTAGCCGAATATGCTGGATATCAAAATTGGAATGATTTAAAAATCAAGAATGCTCTTCCTAGTGGTAAAAAACTCCCTACTAAAAAAAGAAGTAGGAAAAAGTTTCTTCTAATGTTATTGTTTTCAGCAATACTTATAACAGCCTATATAAGTTATTCTATAATTCCAAAAAATAATACTTATGAGTTTTGTTTCGTTGATTCAGATTTAAAAACTCCTATTAAAGATTCTCCCATTTGGATTATTTGGATGATAGATAGTGAGTCTCCTATGGTTTCAAAATGTGATTCTACCGGTTGTTTCAAGTTTATTACCAAAAAAGAAAAAATAAAATTTGTTGTTAGGTCCCCTTATTATAAACCAGATACCATTACCAGAATAGTTTACGACAAACAAATAAGAGAAGAACAGATACAACTCAAAACAAATGATTATGCCTTAATGATTCATATGTTCTCTAAATCTAAAGTCAAAAATTGGAAAAAAAGAAGAAAACAATTGGATCAGATGTTAGCTGACAATGCTAAAATATACCAGGTTTATGAAGATGGTCATACAGGGATGGAACTTTACAACAAAAAAGATTTTATTAATAAATTAACTGTACCTCTAAAAAGTTTAAAGAATATTGAAATTATAGAAACGATATATAGCGGTGATAAAATCTCAATTTTAAGATTTATGCAAAACGAAAAATGAAAATCACCTATTTAAATATTATTCTATCTGTTTTAGCCTTGGTTATATACTCTTGTGCTGGAGAAAGCTCTTATCAAAATGATAATACAGTTATTGAAGCAACGAAAACCGAAGGAGAAGTAAAGGAAGAAACCTTTAGGGCCCTTGAAGATTCTAAGGTTAATTTTACTGATGAACAACTTAAAGCATTCGAAACTCGAGCCATTCAAAAATTTTATGATTTTACGGATTATGTAAAAATACTTTCCGATCCAAATATAGCAATAGACTTGAAAAAACAAGCCAAATTATCAGCTATGGAATTATTTAAAATTGACTCTCTTAATATGGATTCATCTCAAATGCCTCATTTTAATTCAGTATCGATTTCTTCATATCTTGGATTAATAGAGCTAAGCGATAAATCAGTCCATATTATTCCAAAAAATGTAGTGGTTTCAAAAGGGCTTAAATTAGACGCTACCGAAGTCATATATAGTGGAGTAATTGAATCTACATTGATTATGAATGGAAAAAAAGAAAAGTATAAAATTGACATTCATTTGATTGAAATAGAGAAAAAATTTGGAGATGCCAGTCAATGAATTACCGAAGTACGCTTAGGAAATATTTATTAACTTTTTTCTCTGATTACAAAACCTTAGCTCTTGATAGTGAAAAATCTAATTTTCAACCACCATAACTAAATACTTGGATGACCCCCAAAAAGCATCAGAATCAAGAATAATTAACTTTTCTGCACTATCTTCATTTCCCTTGATTTTATAAGAACTAGATGGATGGTTAGTAATAATTTTAACTTTTTTACTCATTAACTCAATCTCATTAATTAAGCTTATATCTACTTGAGTAAAATATTCCTTATTAAAATCAGTAGATAATTTTTCGGTTTTTCCTATTCCAATAAAACCACCTTCTTTAGTGATAACTCCTTGCTCTCTTAGTTCTTTGGACGAACCATAACAATAATACGCTGTATTTAATTTATCTTCCTGATCACCAAGCTCTTCAATTCTATTGTTGTATTCTTCAAACAACACCATTAGCTGCTTATTTGCTTCAGCCAATTGAGTATGCAAATCAGCTATTTCAGCATCTTTTGTTTGAATTTGATAAGCCAATCGTTCTATCATTTCTTCCAATTCAGTAATTTTCAAATTTGATTTTTTAAGCCTAGAATTTAGTGAAGACATCTTCTTCTTATTGTCTAACAATAAATTATTAATCAGTTCAATGTCTTCCATTATCTGATCTTTCATATTATCATCAATCTCAACATTTCCCTTATCAAACCTCTCAGTAATAATATTTTCTCTCTCTTTAATTTTAGCAAGGTTCGCTTCAATTTCATTCATTGACCCCATAAAATCAACGATAATTGCTTCTTTACCCTCTAAATTACTATTAGCTTCTAGTTTTTCAGCCTCCAATTCAGCAATTTTGCTTTCTAATTCATCAGTATTACAAGCAAAAAATAATGTAACGATACTGAATAAAAATGTTGCTCTAAATAATCTTGATATTGTCATAAAATATTTTTTAAGTAACTCGCTAAACTTTGATTTATTATTTTTAACGCAAACATAATTCTTATTTTTATGGCTTAAAAATTATATCCTATGCAAATTAAACGAATATTTTTTCTAATAGTTATAGCTTTTGCTTTAAATTCTTGTATGAATACCATTGACGGCAACGGAAATGTTATAAAAGAAGAAAGAGAAGTTAGTTCTTTTAATAAAATTGATATCTCTGGCGGTTATGAAGTGAT
>JBFIEB010000046.1:0-13841 GCA_041603555.1 Vicingaceae bacterium | reverse complement strand
TACTGTTGCCGAGTATTATCTTAATGTAGTTTCTAAAGGAGTTAACATCGCATGGGAAAATGGATTCGAAGGGGAATATAAAATTTTGCACTCTATAGAAGATGCCATTGAAGGAATAAAAAAAGTAAAAATCAATAATCAATATGTCGATGTACATTCCTGGTGTTTTGTTCCTCATTCATTTAGGTTAATTATTCATGATCTTTTTAGTCTTGGATTAATTCCTTTAAAAGAAGTAGAATATTATTCAACGGAAGGTTGCGAATTTATTATGGTATTAGGACGTGAGGGTAAAGGCATTGAGAAAATGAGATTAGAAGTATTAAATGAGATTGAAAAAGAACAATTAAGCGTTATGAAAAAGACTGGTAGAACTTTATTTTCTTATTTCCCTTTTCAGCGAAAATAACACCAAAGTTAGGCTGATTATATATCCATTTTCTGTTCATTAAAAACTTAACCATAAACCCCCACCAAAAGAGTTGATTAATTCGTTTGAATTTTGTCTCAAATCCGTAGGAGTGGAGAATTGGTAGAATTAATTCATAATCTTTTTTACCGTTAATTGTTCCGCTTTCATCGTGCCTTCCTGAAATAATTGTAAGTGATAAATTGCTGCATTGTTTCAAGATTTTATTCATGCCTAAAAGGGTATCATATTCGGCACCATTTATAGTAAGGTTAATATGCCCTATTTTTTGAATATCAATTTGTAGCTCTTCAATAATATTATCTAATGTATTTAATTCAACAGTAATTTCTTTTTTAGAAAAATCAACTGTAGAATCTATAGGAATAATGTTTAATTGATTCCAGCTGCTTTTTTCTCCTAATAAAAATTCTGCAACACCCTTTTTAGAATAGGTTCCTTTTTTGATAAGTTGAATATTGAATTTTTTTTCAGCGATAACCTTTTCAGCTATTTCATGATTATAAGGATCAGGATCAATTCCTATTACTTTCCCTTGAGGATTGACTCTTTTATACATACCAAACAAATCAGAAGTAACCGCAGATGTCATGTCGAACCCTAATTGTATACCTATTTCTCCATTTTTTAGGTTGGGGAACTTAAGTTTTGAGTCAATTATTACAAAGCAGTTCCAGAAAATATTTTTAAGATTTTTAATCACAAAAGGATATTAAGTTTTTAAGTTATTAAACCATTAACCTTAAATTTGGTCTAATAGTTGAAACAGCTATTACAAAAATAAAAAATCAATATTATGAAATTAAAATGTAAAATATTATTAAGTAGTCTTTTTGCTTTGTCATTTGTTTTTATTATTCAAGGTGCTCAAGCTCAGCATAAGCGTCCAGTTGCTAAAAAGAAAATAGTTCAACACCGAAAAGCTCATGCTGTGAAACATCATAAGGTAAACATGGCGCATACTTATCGAGTAATGAAAAGAACCAATAAAGTAATTATTGTGGCAAACAATCATGTTAAAAGAAATAAAGTTTATACTGGTGCCTTAGCTAAAGCAGTTCATCATCAGCGGTTTGCTAAAAAATTATTAAAAATGCATAAGGCTCATAGAGCAATGCAGCACAGCAGAATAGCTCGATTACATGCATTTAAAGCAATAAAAAGCAACAAGGGGACGATAAACAAAGAGTGGCAGTTTGATGATGAAGAGAATAAAACCATGGGTGATAACATAACTGAGGCAGAATTAGAAAAAGAATTAAAAGATACTGATCCCACAATTTCCTTCAAAGATGAAAACGTTTCTAATAAGGATATGAGTGATTTAGAAGTGATAGAAACAAATCCTTCAGATTATAAAAATGAATAAGAGAGTTATGAATTAAATTAAAAAGGCTGGCGATATTGCTAGCCTTTTTTTTGTATAAGTTAATTTAATCATTAGGGTTACTTTTGTTCTTTATTCCATATTTTTAATAAATAATTATAATTAATGAAGTATAGATGTTTAACAGATGATGAACTAAAAGAGCTAGAAGAAGATTTTAAACATTTTTTAATTGCTAATGCCATTTATACGGAAGAGTGGGAAGAGCTTAACAAAAAGAATGATGAAAAAGTTCAAGAGCTTGTAGAAAAATTCAGTGATGTTGTTTTAGATAAAGCCTTAAAAAACATTAAATATATGGAACATGTCACTCCTAATGATATTAAATCTTTTAAATGTGAAGATGAAAAAATGGTTTTAATTGGCATAACATCTAAAAACAAAACTATAGATTTTACTAAGAATGGATTATCTGATATTAAAGATGAATTAGATATATTTAAAACAAGTAAGTTGTATCAAAAAAATAGAGAGCAGGAAGTTTTTGAACTTTTGCAATCAGGATGTTCTATCATTGATGAAGAACGATTTAAGAAGCTAGAATTGGCATATACATACTCCACTCAACAAATAAAAAACTAGTGAGAATACTATTAATCATATTTCTTCTTTTGTTTTATCAGAATTTTCAGGCTCAAACAATAAAAGATGTTAGAACTGCAATTCAAAAACTAGCAGCTGATGAACAGCTTAAAAATGCGTCAATTAGTTTTTATGCATTAGATGTTGACTCTAATAAAGTTATAGCAGGATTAGGTTCTAATAAGAGTTTAGTCCCGGCATCCACTATGAAATTGGTTACTACAGCAACTGCATTGGAATTACTTGGTGCTGGCAAAAGATTTTCTACGATTATTAAATATTCAGGAGAAATTGATAGTAACTGTGTTTTGAATGGAAATATTTATGTAGTTGGGGGTGGAGATCCATGCCTTGGCTCTGAAAAATATACGCAGCATTATGGAGATTTTATAGTCAAATGGGCAAAAGCAATAAGGGAATTAGGAATTGACTCTATAAATGGAAAAGTAATAGGAGACGCATCCATTTTTAATGAGCAGATGATACCTTCTACTTGGATTTGGGGAGATTTAGGTAATTATTATGGTGCTGGGCCTTGTGGGCTAAGTATTTATGAAAATATGTGCAATATAGAATTATCATCAGGTAATAAAGGTGAAACAACATCTGTAACATGTATTTATCCTTATGTGCCGAGTTTAAAGTTTGATAATTATGTAAAAAGCATGACAACCAAAAAAGATCTGTCATACATTTTTGGCGCTCCTTATCAAGAAAATAGAATAATAAAAGGAGGTATTCCAGCTAATCAAAAAAAGTTTATGATAAAAGGGTCTATACCAGATCCAGCTTATTTAACGGCCTTTGAGCTAGATATGGAATTAAGAACTTTAGGTGTTAAAATTGCTAATCCATCAACAACTATTCAGAGAATAAAATTTGAAACTGGGGTAGTAGAAAAGGTAAAAAAACATACAATTACTTCTACTAGTTCTCCAAGGTTAATTTCAATAATAAATTTAACAAACACTTATAGCGTAAATTTATTTGCAGAGCATCTTATGAATCAGATAGGGGTATTTAAATACCCCTATCTTATGAATCAGATAGGGGTATTTAAATACGGAAGTGGGGATACAGGTTCTGGTACTCAGGCAACACTTGATTTTTGGAAAGCAACTGGGCTAGATACAGAAGGAATGTATGTGAATGATGGTAGTGGATTGTCTAGATTTAATGCCATTACAGCCAAACAATTAGTTGCAATTTTAAAGCATATGCACGAAAGTAAAAACCAGAAATTATTTCTTAATTCTCTTCCTATTGCTGGAAAAACAGGAACTTTAAGAAATGTTGGTAAAGGAACTGCAGCTTCAGGTAGGGTAAAAGCTAAAAGTGGCTATATGACTAGGGTAAGAAGTTATTCAGGATACGTTACAACAAAAAGTAAAAAGAAAATAGCTTTTGCTTTAATTGTAAATAATTTTAACTGTACTCCTTTTCAAATGAAAAAAAAGATGGAAAAAATAATGATTAAGCTGGCGGAGATAGAGGAGTAAGTTATTACTTTTTCTTACTTACAGGTTTACCGTCTTTGTATTCTCCCAATATAACTACATCTTTCACTCTCTCATATTCTTTTACAGCAATTAACATGGCTTTCTCACTATCTCTTCTAATCTTAATACCAGATTTGCTGCCTTTGTTTCTTATCTCTAAGTAAAATCCATCTCTAAGTTTTGTCGGCTTTGTTGCTGGTCTCCCCATTGTATATCAAAATATTATTTGGCGGCTAATTTACACTTTCTTAGAACTAAAACAAGAATATGATACATTATTTTATAAAAGTGTTAAATGTTTTACATTTTTTCAAGAAATAATAATAAACGATACTCTTATTTATAAGACCATTTAGATTTTGGTTTTGAGGTAAGGTTCTTTTTAGTCTATTTTGGGCAATTGATCCATAAAAGGAGAAATGAGACCTAATAATTGCAATTGTATGATTGGGTTTACCTGATAGTAAAAATTTTGTTCCAGCTATTCCATCTAAAAATAATCGTTTAAATATTATACCAAATCGCCTTTTTTGAGGCAAATTTTTATGTAGCATTAAAAGGCTATTTCTAAAGTTTAAGAAAGTTTTTTGTGCTTTTTCTTTATTTAATGTTCCTCCTCCAAGATGATATATGGTTGATTGGGGGCAAACCATAATTTTATGACCTTGGTTTTTTAGCCTCCAGCACAAATCAATTTCTTCCATGTGTGCAAAAAAGAATTCGTCTAATCCACCAATTTTAAGGTATTCTTTGGTTCGAATAAACATGGCAGCACCTGATGCCCAAAATACTTCAAGGACATCATTATATTGTCCAGTATCTTCTTCTATGGATTCAAATATTCTACCTCTACAAAAGGGGTAACCTAGTTTATCAATAAACCCACCAGCTGCTCCTGCATACTCAAAGTGTGATTTATTGTTGTAATCTTTAACTTTTGGTTGACAGGCTGCAATAGATTGGTCATTATCTAATAGTTGAATTATTGGTTCGATCCAATTTTCTGTTACTTCAACATCCGAGTTGAGTAAAACACTATACTCATAATTTAGTTGTTTTAGTGTTTTGTTGTAGCCTCCAGCAAAACCATAGTTTTTGTCTAGTTGAATCACCTCAACTGTTGGGAAATTTGTTTTTAGAAATGTAATCGAATCATCACTCGAATTATTATCGGCTACAACAATATGAGCAACACTTGAATGTTGCACAACAGATGGTAAAAATTGCTCTAAAAACGATTTACCGTTCCAGTTTAAAATAACAACAGCTACTTTTTTATTCAAAATTTAGTTATCTTGGATTGTTATAATAATCGGTGGATCTACCGCCATAGTGGTCACCATTTTGATCTGTATCCATATCTATAGGTTGTAATGTTCTTTTATGTAATTGAACTTTCCACTGAGGGTAGTTGATGTACCCTGGCATTGTAGAATGTAATAACGGATATTCATTGGAACCTAAATCAGGGTCATAAAAAATAAATCTTTTATTACTGAATTTTTCCACTTTATAATAATGCCAAATTTCATATGGATAAGAGTTAGGTTCACTGGTAACCTCTGTTCGGGTATTTGGCTCACCATATTTTAAGTAAATTATACCTCTATCGGTGTTAAATCCTTTTTTTAATGGGGTAGAAAATAGCTTGTTTGTGGTAGCTACTTTTTTCGAATATTTATACCATTCTACTTCTGGTTCTAACTCATTTCTGGTAACCCAAAAATTATAAAAGTATTGCCGCATGAGTTCTTCATCTTTTCCTTTTAATTGATTTTGAGCAAAATTTATTTCAACATTTGTAGATATGGGTTCAATGCTTTTAATGTTTTCATCCAATTCTTTTTTACTCATCTTAGCGACAAATGAAGTTAAATAATCATTAGAAATTAGTAGAGGAGTAGATTTTGGATTACTTCGTTGAAAAAACACCTTCTTTTTAGTTAGTAGGAGGTTGTTTTTGTCTCTAGCCTCTACCACTAGATTGTAATTACCAGAAGGCAATTTTTCAATCGTAAAAGATTTAAGTAAGGGAGTAACCGTTTTTGCAGACTCTTTAGAAAAACTTTTATAATTACCAGCTATTTTATTGGTTTCATAAGTTTCAATATAGTAAGTAATTAAAAAGGATTCATTTTCACCCAGCACTTTATTGGTATTATATATTTCACTATAAAAAGCAATCTTATCAAAAGATTCAGGGTAAAAATCAGAAGTATAAGGAAGAATATCATAACCACTCTTTGTTATGATGCTTTTAGTTTCCGTTTTTTTAAGTGATTCTATTAATTCAATATCCGAGATGCTTATTTTATTTTGAGGATAAGCTATAGTTAAGATTTGAGTAGATTTAAATGGTGTTTCGGATGAATTTAAATCCTTAATAGTGATTTCAAATTCGTAAACCCCATTAGGTAATGCAATCCGCTGTTGATCCATAAAGCTTGCCTTTTCAGCGGAGGAATCTAAAATTTCAGGGCTAAGTAGATTATATTTTTTAAATTTCTTAATCTCTTCGCCTTGTTTAAAAATAAAAGTTACTTCAATTGTACTTTGAAATTTATTGGTTTCATTTTTACTGTAAATAGCAGATTCTCCAATAACAGAAAGGTAAGTTTCTATATAAGGACCATTATCTGGCGAATTAAAAGTACAGTAAGTAAAGTAAGCTTTTAGGTTACCAGCAACTGAATTCGCAGTAAGAAACGTTATAAAAAATATGAATATAAAGTACTTTTTCATTCTCATCTTCTTAATTGTAAAATTACAATTTATCTTGCATAAAGCATTATATAATTGATAAACGGTAAAAATTAATACTTAGTTTATACTGTTCTTTTTTAGTATAAATTAGAATATATCAAAAAACAGCAATAAATATTCCATATTTAAAAGCAATTACTATTTTTGCAGCGGAGATGTGGCAGAGTGGTCGAATGCGGTAGTCTTGAAAACTATTGTACCGCAAGGTACCGGGGGTTCGAATCCCTCCATCTCCGCCAGTATAAAACGCAAAATAGCGCAAAAACTAGCAAATCCCTTATTACTGTTGAAGTTTTAAGGGATTTTTGTTTTTCTCATTTTTCTGAGACATACAAAAATCGTTTATTTAAACAAAGTTGGTGTACTCATTGATTATCCATCATATAAAAACTGTTATTATTTCACAACAATGATAAAAGTATTCAGCTACAGTGATATTTATCATCTTAAAAAATTCAACCCAGAAAATAGTTCAAGGTTTAGTTGTAATTATTTAAATACGGTGACCTAGGTTATCATATACCAATGATTTTTTTCATTGAAATCACTAATCAATGTCATCGATTAATTAGTGGAATTGTAATCTTTTTGTACAACAAATAAATAGTAAAAATAAATTTCAAAATGAGTACAAAGACCGACACTTTAAAAACAACGGAAGAGTTCATCAAGAATTCTTCAAAACTGTTTTCAAAATCATCTATTGCAATGGCAGAGATGTATAAAAAACAATTTCAAACTGGCTATGATATGTATGCTAATTTATTTAATACAGAATCAGCTTTTGGGAAAAACAAAACTAAGTTCAGTTATGACATGTTTCATTCTAACATTGAATTATTACGAAACAGCATTGAAAACATTTCCAAGTTATCCGAAAAAACAATTCTAAACTTTATGAAACCTTATGATGGAGAAGAAAACAAATCTGAGGAGAGTATAAAAATAATAGAGGCAATTATGGATGGGTATCACTTGCAAACTAAGCAAATTGCCGAAATCAATCAGCGATTTTTTGAAACTTTTAGTAAAACATTTGAATCAAACAACCAGAATGCTGAAAAGTCTTACGAAATGTTTCGAACAAAGACGGAAGATAATTTCCGAAAATCAGAAGAGGTCATTAAGAATGCTATAAAAACTTATTCATCAAGCATAAATAAATCAGCAAAAAACCGACAAGAGTTGCTTGATAATATTAATAATCAGATGGAACTTTTAATTAAAAGAAGCCTAAAACAATGGTCAGATTTAACTAAAACCTTACAAAAGGAAAATAAAGAAAATAAAAATCCCGAAAAGAAAAAAACTAAAATCAATCAATAAATTTTTAAAACAAAGAAAATGAGAACATCAATTAATAACCATGCAGAAAAACTAAAAAAAAACATCATTACTGTTTCAGACAATTCTAAAGAAACCATACGGACTATAATTGGGACAGCTTCTAAAGAATTTGAAGAAGCGTTGAATTTAAATAAAGAATTAATAGAGTCGCTCGAAAAACAAATCTACAATGGGATGTATTCCAACCCATCTTTAATTAGTGAAGTAAAGAAAACATTCGGTAATTCAGTAGAATTGTCAGAAGAAGCTATTGATTATATCATAGATATACATAATGATCAATTACAATCAAATATTGATGTTAATTTGGAATTGATGGATACCATTCAAAATCAAGATTTTGAAGACAAAGAAAATATGGTTGAATTAATAAAGGTTATTGAAAAGAATTTTGAAAAAATCACTAATCAGTTAAATAAAAATACAAAGAAAATAACCGAAATTTATAACAAACATCTTAATCTGTCAATCAATTTTAATAAGAAATTTTCCGGAAATATAACAAGCCAACTACAAATGCTCAATGGGTTTCATAATAAAAATTTAGCATCAATGACGGAGTGGTGGGAAACTGCAGAAGAAGAAGTTCAATTATAATCGATAGTTTGTTTTAGCAGGATTTAATTTATTCAATATTCTTTACCTTTTTTTCAAAAAATAAATATTAATAATGCAAGAGTCAATTACCGAATTCAAAGATATTTTTGAAAAAGTTCTTCACGCCAATGAGCGGATATTCGAAAACTATTTAGAAAATTTCTCGGGTTATCATCATGATTTACGTGATATGGCTTCAACGTATAATCATTTTGCAACTAAGATTATCGCTGATCCTACGGAAATGATGAAATTTCAAAGTACATACCTTCGTTTTCTTGAAAATCAACAGAAATTATTTACCGAAACAATAATGAGACAAGATGGGAAACCATTTGAACCTATTATAGAACCTAAACCAGATGATAAACGTTTTAAAGCTGCTGAATGGAAAGAAGAACCACTTTTCGACTATATTAAACAAAGCTATTTATTAGTTTCAGAATTAATGAGAAATGTGATTACTGATTCGGAAATAGAGGAAAAAAAGAAACGCAAATTACTTTTTTATGCTAATCATCATATCGATGCGTTTTCTCCGAGCAATTTTGCCGCAACAAACCCTGAGGTTATCAAAAAGGCAAAAGAAACAAAAGGTGAAAGTTTGAAAGAAGGATTTTTAAACCTTTTAGCAGATATTGAAAAGGGTCAAATTACTCAAACAGATGAAACTGCTTTTGAGGTAGGAAAAAATTTGGCTATTACACCGGGAGCAGTAATTTATCAAAATGAATTAATTCAGCTAATACAATATTCACCCACAACTAAGCAAGTTCATGAAGTTCCTCTATTACTTATTCCACCATGGATCAATAAGTACTACATTTTGGATCTTCAACCGGAAAATTCATTTGCTCGTTATTGTGTTGAAAAAGGGTTTACTGTTTTTATGATCTCTTGGAAAAATCCTGACAGAACAATGAGAAATTACTCTTTTGAAGATTATGTAAATAAAGGAGTATTGGATTCTATTGAAGTAATAAAAAATATTATAGGATCTAAAAAAGTAAATACATTGGGTTTTTGTTTAGGAGGCACTTTACTTGGTGTAACCTTAGCAATAATGGCTTCCAGAAAAGATGATTCTGTTCAATCTGCAACTTTTTTAGCAAGTATGCTTGATTTTACGGATGTTGGACCAATGGGCGATGTAATTGACCAAGCAATGGTAAGAAAAATTGAACGTGGGGAATTACAGGAAGAAGGTGTAATGCATGGGCATGATATGGAGAAAGCATTCAATCTGATCCGAGCCAATGATCTGATATGGAATTATGTAGTTAATAATTACTTAAAAGGAAATAAACCAACAGCTTTTGATGTGCTTTTTTGGACAAATGATAACACCAATCTCCCTGCAAACATGTACGCATATTATATGCGACACATGATATTGGAAAATAAATTAAGCAGAAAAAATGCGCTCAGAATTTGTGATACGCCTATTAACATTGGAAAAATAGAAGTCCCATCATTTATTATCGCTATGCGCGAGGATCATATTTCACCACCTGAAACTGTATTTACCACTACAGAATTGCTTAGTGGTCCAGTTGAATTTATTTTAGGAGATTCGGGACACGTTATGGGAGTGGCTAATCCACCTTCTAGAAAAAAATACGGTTACAGTAAATCTGATAATTTGGGGCATGGTTTTGAAACCTGGAAAGAAAGTGCGAAACATGTAAATGGGAGCTGGTGGGCACCGTGGAGTAAATGGTTGAAAACCAATTCCGGTAAAAAAATAAATGCCATTTCTCAACTTGGAAATAAAAAATACAACGTGATTGAAAAAGCCCCAGGTACATATGTAAAAGAACATTGCAAAATATGTCCATAAGCATTCTTTTAACAAAAAAATATAATTAGCAAATAATGAGAATACCTAATAATAAAGTAGCATTAGTGACAGGTGGAACAGGAGGCATTGGTACAGCAATATGCGAACAATTGTATAAAGATGGTTATACAGTTGTTGCCAACTACCGCAATTTCACCAAAGCTATGAAATGGCGCCAGGAAGCCAAAAAATGGAGAGATGATCAATTAAAAATGGGTATTGATGTTAAAGTAGTAGAGGGAAACGTATCCGATTTTAAATCTTCAGAGAGGATGATAAAAGAAATTACCGAAAAAGTTGGAAATGTTGATGTTCTGGTCAATAATGCTGGAATTACTCGTGACGCACCATTGCATAAAATGACACCTCAACAATGGTTTGAAGTAATTGAAGCCAATATCAATAGTGTTTTTATTTGTAGTAGGTTAATTATTGAAGGAATGATTGAGAAAAAATGGGGGAGAATTATTAATATTTCTTCAGTTAACGGACAGAAAGGACAATTTGGGCAAACCAATTATGCTACGGCTAAATCAGGAATGTATGGTTTTAGTAAATCATTGGCATTGGAGGTTGCCAAAAAAGGAATAACGGTTAATTGCATTTCACCTGGTTATATTGCAACTTCAATGGTCATGGCCATAAAGGAGGAAATTCGTGAGAAAATTGTTGCTCAAATACCTGTTGGTAGATTAGGAACACCTGAAGAGATTGGAAAAATGGTTTCATATCTTTCATCTGATAATGCTGAGTATGTTACTGGAGCTAATATGGCTATTAATGGCGGATTACATATGTACTAAATTGTGAAAACCAAAACTCAGATATCAACCCCTTACAATGTTTACGATTTATCAAACCCTCATCTCCAAAATGTAGAGATTGTAACGATTGAAAATATTAAAGTTAAGGGTCAATTTGTGAAGTTTAAAGTAATTGAAAACAGTAGCGGATATATTATTTATCCTTCAGAAAAGTTCTGTTTTCTACCATCAAAAAATAAACAAGAATTTTGGGATTCTTATAAAATAAATAATGGGGTCTTTAATGAACAGCCAGTTTATATTAAAATGCTCGGGCTAAATGAAATAAAAAAAATAATTATTAAACCGATGATAATTGTTTAAGAATAATAATATAAAATTTACATGTATTTAAAAATGAATAATCTTCCCAATATATATATAACCGGATCAGCTCAGTTGCAGGTGGAAAAAAAATCTTCACTTAGCATTCGTGAGATGGGAGCTACAGCAATTCAGTCTGCAATGAATGATGCAGGAGTAGAGAAAGTTGATGCAATTTACATTGGAAACATGTTATCTGGTCTTTTGAGTGATCAGCAACAGTTAGGAGCTCTGGTAGCTTCTGCAGCAGGATTGAAAGGAACAGAAGCTGTTACTCTTGAAGCAGCTTGCGGTTCCGGGGGTGCAGCTATTCGTATGGGTGTAATGGCAATTGCCAGTGGGATTTGTGACACCGTTGCAGTATGTGGCCTTGAAAAAATGTCGCATAATGACAAAGAATTCATAACAAAATCCATCGCAACCGCTTCTGATTGGGAAGAGGAAGGAAATAAAGGAGAAAACTTTATTACCTTAAATTCTTATCTCACGAAAATGTATATTGACCGTTATCGTGTTTCTCCGGATGCATTTGGATCGTTCAGTATTAATGCGCATAAAAATGCATTGTCGAATCCATATGCGCTCTTTAGAAAGGAAGTTACATCTGACCAATATCTTAATTCTAAATTTATAGCATCTCAGGTACGAATGTATGATGCTTCTCCAATTTGTGATGGTGCAGCAGCGGTTATTTTATCAAGGTATCCTTCAACAAATTTAAAAAATAGAGGACTTCCACGAGTAAAGATTACTGGTTCTGCTGCTTCAACAGAGCATGTTGCAATCAATAATCGCAACTTACCGCTCGCAGCGGAAGGAATCCATCGTTCAGGGCTTAAAGCTTTTGCAATGGCTGGGATTACTGCAAAGGATGTTGATTTTTTTGAATTACACGATGCTTATTCTATAATTGCTATGCTCTCACTCGAAGCAATGGGTTTTTCAAAACCAGGAGAAGCATGGAAACTTGCTGAAGAAGGAGAAATATTTCGTGATGGGAAAATCCCTATTTCGACTTTTGGAGGATTAAAAGCTCGAGGACATGCAGTTGGCGCATCTGGTGTTTATCAGGCTGTTGAAGCTTATCTTCAATTGACCGACCGATCAGAAATGAACCAGATTAAAAAGGAAGCAAAGGTAGGTCTTATTCAGAGTATCGGAGGAACCGCTTCGACTGTATTAACGCATGTTTTAGCAAGAGAATAATTTTACTTTTTATAATCAACAAAAATCATGGATAATAGTAAACCTTCCCAATATAAATTACATCCCTGGCATGGAATTGATCCAGGAAAAAATGTTCCTAATGAAGTAACAGTTTTTATCGAAATTGTTCCCACCGATACTGTAAAATACGAGATTGATAAAACTAGTGGATACCTTACAATTGATAGACCTCAAAAATTTTCTAATGTTGTTCCAGCATTGTATGGATTTATTCCACAAACTTATTGTGGTGATTTAATAGCTGAATATGATGCAAAAAAATCTGGAAGAAGAATTGGAAAAGGAGATGGTGATCCTTTAGATATTTGTGTTTTGTGTGAGCGAACGATTTCTAATGGTGATATATTGCTTCAAGCCATTCCTATTGGTGGGATAAGAATGTTTGATAAAGGAGAGGCCGATGATAAGATTATTGCCGTACTAAAAGGCGATGAAGTGTATGCTTCTTGGTTAGACATTGATCATATCCCTGAAGCTGTAATTAACCGGTTAAAACATTATTTTCTCACTTATAAGAATATTCCAGGAGAGGAAATTAGTCCTATAGAAATAGTAAGTGTGTTTGGAAAAAAAGAAGCTTATGAGGTAATCAAAAGAAGTATGAAAGATTATCAACTAAAATTTGTTTCTGAAGGCAAATCCAAAGAGAAAGTGGTGCTGACTTAGTTTGTAAAGGGCTATTTTAATTATTTGATTCCAAATTCATCTGCTTTAAAACATTTTAACCAAATATGGTGATGTTTCCCTTTTTTTATTTTCCCAATAGAATCAGTTAATTTAATATAAATCTTTTTGAAAAAACTTCTCCATCGGCTTCCACTGATAAACAATAAATACCTTTTTTGTCGCAAATTTCAATCACAAGAAATTTAGTTGAATTATATCTATTTTCAAAAACTATTTGACCTAAGCTATTAAAAACTGAAATTTTTATGTTCTCCTTGATATTTCCAAAATTTAAATTTAAATAACTTGAAGTGGGATTTGGAAAAAATGAAAAGTTTGAAGACTTGTGTTCACTTATATTCAACGTACAACTGTT
>JBFIEB010000045.1:0-13899 GCA_041603555.1 Vicingaceae bacterium | reverse complement strand
TTAAGTCTTTTCCTTCAAATATATTGTTGCAAATGGTAATGGCTTCTTTACCAGATATTCGAATAACAGCAATGGCTCCAATTCCTGGTGCTGTTGCAATTGCGCAAATGGTATCAGTTGTATAAGGGTTTGTTGCCATACAGCGGCAAAGTTAGGATTATTCGTTTAACGCCCAATCGTATTCAAGGTAAGTTATTTTAGCTTTTGGATCTATTATAAATTTCTTTATGGAGTATTTGGATACAAATTTTATTACCCCTCCTCCTGCCTTAAAGTCTTCGGCATACCATTCAAATATTTTACTGACTTGAATCTTGTTTGGGGTTAATTTGTTTTTAGTTGCATCGTTAATCCAAGCTTTGGTTTGACTGTTTAATTGTGCGTTTAGTTTATCTGCTAAATAAGCTCCAGACATTAATTTAGGACAGGAGACTGCCGCACAATTTAGAGCGGCATGAATTCTAGGGTCATTAAACTTTGAGCGAATAATTGCATTTTCAATATCATTTAATGAATATACATTTGTACCTGATTTAATAAACTTTTTATCAAAAGGCTTTCCTCTATTTATTTTATTTATACTGGATACCGGATAATTTGATACTATTAAATAAACAGTTGAAGCATTATAAAGATTAATCCAATAGGCTAATTTTTCATTTTTAGTCCAATCCTTTTTTGGTGGTGTATTTTTAAGGTGCTCTAAATAAGAAACAATCTTTTTTAAGTCCACTTTCATTCCTTTATAATTTACTTTTCCTGTAGGAGAAACATGTTTACTAGTCACTTCATCCCAAGGTTTGTGGTTGGGTTTAAACTCTTCCGTATAAACTGGAGGAGCGACTTGAGCTGGAGCATCATATAACACCTCTTGCTCAGTTTTTACTTCCTTATCATCTTCAATAATAATTAGTTTTGGTTTCTTTGGCTCAACTACTTCATCTTTATGCTCTAGTTCTTCATCTTCGTTTTCAATAATTACTTCTTCCTCTAAAGCATCAAGTCTTTTTGCTTCAATTATTTCAGTAGCTTGAACTCCTTCCACCTCTTTAACTATTGGTGCAGCTTCATTTCCACATGCAACTATTAGTGTAAAAAGGGCGATAAGAGAACTATACTTTTTCATATTTATAATTTTAAGCTTCAATATAATTGAATTCAAAAACTACACCATCTTGTTCTATCTTGCATTTACTGCAATGTGAAATGTGTTTAAATTCATAAGGCTGATTGATGTCAAAATTCATTGTTGCTGCTGCTATTTTAAAAATTCTATCGCAATCTAAATTGCCCTCAGGGGTGTAACGCTTTATTCTAAATATGGTGTTTTCATTAGTAACTTCAATGCTAAACCATGCTCCAACTCCTTGCCCGGATAACCATTTAGAATTTAGTGGTAAATTTTTAGGTATGTCTGGAGGATTTATTGTTCCAACTTTAAAATTCATAAGCCAACTCTGAAGATGTTACAGGTTTAAAATAGTCCTTTTTAAAAATAAAAAGACTTTTTAATCCATACCATTTACTTTTCACTAAACTAACCTTTCCCTCTTTTACTTCATAGAAATAACTACAATCATTCAAAACTTTATTATTAGAACGAGGTGTAGCTGAAACGGTATAAGGAAATAATATTAAAAATTTTGTGAGCCAGTTATTTGTAGAACACAGCACAACTCTAGCTACCAATCTTGAACAGGTAGTACCTTTAAGGTTAAAGGGGCCGTAAGGTATTGCTTCTCTGTTTTGCATTTCTCTAACCTTACATAGTGCCTTTTCATAACTAATACACTTCACTATTGAGGCGGTAAGCCTACCATCTCCATGGCAAGCTTTGTTATAATATCTTTCCAGTAAAATTTCCTCGAGGTTAATAATTATTCCACCTTTAACATCTGCCTGGAATTTTATTCCTACATCCGGATCTGTAACAATACTTCTTACTCGTCCATGTTTTAAAGGGGTATGATATCTCCCAAAATCAAAATAATGAACTACACCGTCATTATTATTAATTAGCAGAAACGCAGCATGCCCTGCTTTATAATACCCATCTTTTATTGCCCCTACCCATTTCATTGGAACATCGTACCATTTACCTTCTTTTACTACTTTGGTGTCAGGCCATGCTAATGCTATTATTGTTCCATTATTGTACATTTTCAGCTTCTTTCTGATATGCTTTATTAAGTGTTTGTTCGGATGCTGCCGCTTCAATTCTATTGATAATATCGTAAATCTGATCTAATCCTAAATTAGGATCAGAGATGACACACCTCAAATAAATTCTGCCTTTATACTCTGAAAAATTAAATAGTATTTCGCCTTCTTTAAATATTTGATTTCTTACTGCTTTATTAAGGGCATTATTTTCATCTTCATTAAAACTATTATTTAAAACTCTAAAAGTTATAATTGGTGATTCAGGGTCACATAATAATTCAAAGTTATTTCTTAGCTTAATTTCTTCTGAAAAAAGATTAGTTGACTTCATTAAACCATCTATCCTTTCAGCAAAACCAGCATTTCCATCGTGTTTCCATGCTAACCATAATTTTAAAGCATCCACCCTTCTACCACATTGTAAAGACTTTTGTCCAAGGTCTAATTTATCATCATCATGAAATAAATAATCGGCATCAACAGAAAATGCTTCATTTAACAAACCTTGTTCTTTAGTTAAAAATGCTGAGCATATTAGTGGAATCCCCATAATTTTATGCAAGTTCCATGATACTGAATCGGCATTTTCAATTCCTATAAATTTATGCTTTTCTCGTTCTGAAAACATTAAAGACCCACCATAAACTGCGTCAACATGATACCACATATCATTATCCAATGCTATTTGTGATAAAGCATTTAAATCATCAAAAACTCCTGAAAATGTAGTTCCAGCAACACCAACTAACATTAACGGAATGTTTCCTTTTTGTTTTTCTGTTTCTATGGCTTCCAATAAATTCTCCGTTAATAGCTGGCCTCTGTTATTCGTTTTAATTTTAACGATACTTTCACTACCAAACCCCATAAAAACAGCTCCTTTCAAAAAAGAATAATGGGCCTGATTTGAAATAAAAACACGGTAATTTGATGCATTATTTAATCCAGTTACTTTTACATTTTTAATCCTAGAATTTCTTGCTAGCATTAATCCTTTCATGTTTGAAATACTTCCTCCTGGTGTAAACACCCCATCTCCTTTACTCTCACCCCAGATGTGTTGAGTTAAATTAAAGATACACTCTTTCTCGATTAAGGTAAGCAAAGGAGCCACTTCATAAGTATACATTGATGTATTTAAAAAAGTGGTAAGAATATCTGCATAAATACTTGTTTGATTCATTTTACCATACATCTGATTCATAAACAAAGCATCATTTGTATTTACACTATTTTGTATTATTTTGTCTATTAACGTAACTATATCAGCACTTTCAATGGGTTCATTACTGATGGATAAATCGAGATTCCCAATAATGTCTTCAGGTTGATTATTCTGTCTTAATACTCCTTCTTTCTCTAATCCATTTATAAGAAGAGAAATTATCCTATTCTGTATTAAATCACCATCCATCTACGTTTCTTATTAATCTATGCTAAAAATAAAATTATATTACTCTCCTTAATGTCAATTAATCGACATAAAGTAATTCTTAAAAATATGAAATTAAAACCATAAACGAGCTAAGTAGTCATGATGTTCCCCATCAATTATTTTTTTACAATACAATCCTACTTCTTTAGCAGCATCTTCTAATGTTTGATAATCAACAAATAACCAATTAAATTTAGGTGTGGCTAATCCTTTGTACTCCATCTGATAAACAACTTCTCCATAATAAGACTTATTCAAATCCATCCATATTGAGCCGTCATCTTCTTTAAACATGTACATTATATCAGAAGAGTCTAACAATATTTGACCGCCTGGAATTAGTAAGGATTTAGCTTTAGTTAAAAAGGTTTCAAGCCCGTCTAATGTTCTAGCAATACCAATTCCATTCATCATAAAAAGTAAGGTATCAAACTTATCGTTTACATCATAGAAGTCAATGTGTAGAACGTTCAATCCTCTTTTTTGCATGACCTCTACAGCACCTTCTGAAGTATCAATAGCGATTACATCTTGTCCGTTGTTTTTTAAAATAAGGCTGTGGCAGCCACTCCCAGCACCAACATCCAACACCTTTCCGCTACATAATTCTAATGCTTTTTTTTCAACTTTTGGAAGCTTAGGTAATACTCTAAATAAATAAGGAATTGAAATTATATCATCTTCAGCAATGGAAGACTTAACAACTATTTCAGAACTACACCTCTTATTATAATAATCTAACAAGGCAGTCCCTATTACATCATTATCCAAAATTAAAGCTCGATTTTTTCTCCTTCAGAATTAATAAAATGATATTCCAATAATCCGTTAGAAGTGGTAGGAAATATTTCAATCGTAGAATTATATTTCTTTTGCCAATTTTTACGTACCGATTTATTAAAACCAGTTTTCTTATTGATATAAGCCTCCAAATAAGGATGTGTATTTATTCTAAGTTTTTTGTTTTTTAGTTGTTTAGAAATGTAACGCAGATCATTTTCAATTTGATCAACTAATAATATTGTTGAATGAACTTCTCCATCCCCATTACAACATGGACATTTCTCCGATGTTTTAATATCCATTTCTGGACGAACTCTTTGACGAGTTATCTGAATTAATCCAAATTTACTTGGGGGCAAAATATTATGTTTTGCTCTATCATCCTTCATAAACTCTTTCATTTTCTCATGCAAAAGCTTACGGTTTTTTGCTTCCTTTAAATCAATAAAGTCTACCACCACAATTCCTCCCATATCTCTCAACCTAAGTTGTCGAGCAACTTCAGCCGCTGCCTCTAGATTTACTTCAAGTGCGTTCTCTTCTTGTGATTTATCTTTTTTCTTTCCTCTTTGCCCGCTATTTACATCAATAACGTGAAGTGCTTCTGTATGCTCAATGATTAAATAAACTCCCGTTTTAAGAGTTACATTTTTTCCGAAAGATGATTTAATCTGCTTGTCTATTCCAAAATTTTCAAAAATTGAAACGTTACCAGTAAAGTACTTGACAATGTTTTCTTTTTCTGGAGCTATAGCTCTAAGAAGGGTTTTAATTTCAGTAGCAACAGCTTCATCATTAACATGAATATTACTAAAATCTTTATTTAAAATGTCCCTTAATAAGGAAGATGTTCTGTTTAACTCCCCAAGTACTTTTTTAGGTGCATGAGCATTTCTAAGTTTCTTATAGCACAATGTCCATCTAGCACTCAAATCATTCATGTCAGCATGTAAATCTGCCACTTTTTTGTCTTGAGCCACCGTTCTAATAATTACACCAAATCCTTTAGGTTTGATACTTTTAATTAATCTAACTAATCGATCTTTTTCTGCTGAATTTCTTATTTTTTGTGAAACAGATACTTTATCTGAAAACGGAACCAATACTAAATACCTACCAGCTAAAGAAATCTCAGAACTTAACCGAGGCCCTTTAGTTGAAATTGGTTCTTTAGCAATCTGTACAAGGATGTTCTCATTGGATTTTAGAACCCTTTCAACCTTACCTGCTTTTTCAATTTCAGGTTCAAGCTTAAAATCTAAATCTGGTCTATTGAATTTACCGCCTACAACGCCTTTAGTATATTTAGCAAATGATTTGAATTGTGGTCCTAAATCTAGGTAATGTAAAAATGCATCTTTTTCGTAGCCTACATTGACGAAAGCTGCATTTAAACCTGGCATAATCTTTTTGACCTTACCAAGGTATATATCTCCAACCGAAAAGTTATTATTGCTTTGCTCTTTGTGTAATTCTACTAATTTTGAATCATGAAGAATTGCAATAGTAACCTCCTTTGGTGAAGAATCAATAATAAGTTCTACACTCATTTTTAAGGTTTTTTTACCAAAATGTAAATCCCCTAAAGAATTTAGGGTAAAGTATATATAGTAGAAAGGAAAAGATTCTAGCTTTTAAATTAGGAAAACTTAAAAGCTAACAATTGAAAAAATTATTTTTTCTTTTTGTGTCTGTTTTTTCTTAATCTCTTTTTACGCTTATGCGTAGCCATTTTATGTCTCTTTCTTTTCTTACCGCTTGGCATATCTTTCGATTTATATTTTAATAATATTTTTAATTTCTTTTATATCTTACTTCACATTCTTTTTCACCTTCTCAACAAAAGATTTTGAAGGTTTAAAGGATGGAATATTATGTGCTGGAATAATAATAGTTGTATTTTTTGAAATGTTTCTCCCCGTTTTCTGTGCCCTTTTCTTAACTACAAAACTTCCAAAACCTCTTAAATAAACGTTTTTTCCGTCTTCTAAAGACTTCCTTACTGTTTTCATAAACTCTTCAACAGTAGTTTGTACTGCTAACTTTTCAATGCCTGTTTTTCCTGAAATCTTATTTACTATATCTGCCTTTGTCATTTTAAAATACCTTTTTAACTATTTAAATTTCAATTAATTATCTTTTAAGGGCAGCAAATATACAAGTTTTAATTAATAGTCGGTAAAACATTCTATAATTTTAGCTTAAATTTATAATATTGTCGACTAGATTAATGTTTTATGGGGTTTTCAGATAAGCTTATTAGTTGGTATCATCAAAATAAACGTGATTTACCTTGGCGAAATTCTTCCGATCCATATCAAATTTGGCTTTCAGAAATCATTTTACAGCAAACTAGAGTCGATCAAGGGTTAAGTTATTTTAATAAATTTATAGAGCATTACCCTACTATTAATTCTTTAGCAAAAGCTCCTGAACATGACATCTTAAAATTGTGGCAAGGTCTAGGGTATTATTCCAGAGCACGAAACTTACACTTTACTGCAAAGTATATTGTTTCTGAATATCAAGGAGTATTTCCTGATGACTATAAATCCATTTTAGGTCTTAAGGGGGTTGGTGAATATACTGCTGCTGCTATTGCCTCTTTTGCTTACGGACAAGTTTACCCCGTAATTGATGGAAATGTTTTCCGTGTTCTATCCCGGGTTTTCGGAATTGATAATCCAATAGATTCTACCAAAGGGAAAAAAGTATTTAAAAAATTAGCTAATGAATTAATAGACACTAAGAATCCAGCAACTTACAATCAAGCTATCATGGAATTTGGAGCATTACATTGTACCCCTAAAAACCCCAATTGTGAAAATTGCCCATTCAGATTGGAATGTTTCGCTCATAAAAATAATTTAGTTATTGAGCTTCCTAAAAAGGAAAAGAAACTAAAGCAACGTAATCGATATTTTAATTATTTAGTCATAATAAAAGAAGGTAAAGTTTACTTGAATGAAAGGGTAGATAAAGATATTTGGAAAGGTTTGTTTGACTTTCCGTTAATAGAATCTACAAAGTCTATACCTTTTTTTGAACACATTGACAAAGAGTTTAAAAAATCGGACTTAACATTTAAAAGTAAATCTATCGAATACAAACACATTCTTAGTCACCAAAAAATATACGCTACATTTTGGCAAGCGACTTGTAATAAACAAACGGAATTAAAAAAGAATTACACAGAAATAGCCTTAAATGAGATTAATAATTATCCTGTTCCTAAATTGATAGAAAATTATCTCAAAACAATTTTATAATTTCATATATTTGGTATGAAATAATTTAGAAAATAAAATGGCAGGAATAAACAAAGTAATTCTAGTAGGAAATTTGGGTAAAGATCCAGAAGTAAGGTATTTAGAAGGAGGAACTGCAGTAGCTAATTTCCCTATAGCAACTTCAGAAACATATAAAGACAGAAACTCTGGAGAGAAAAAAACAAATACAGAATGGCATAACATTGTTCTTTGGAGAGGATTGGCAGAAATTGCTGAAAAATATTTAAAAAAAGGTGCTCAAGTTTATATTGAAGGAAAGCTACAAACTAGACAATGGCAAGATAAAGATGGCAACAATCGTTATACCACTGAGGTAGTTGGAAATAATTTACAAATGCTGGGAAGAAAAGATGAAACTAGCACCAACGCAACAACTATTACTGAATCTTCATCATCTCCCCAACATGAACGAACTGAACCTGTAACAGATATTGATAATACTGCCAGTGAGGTAGATGATTTACCATTTTAGATTATTTTAAATTAAGAATTGGAAGACCCCGAACCTTATTTGACATTAATTTTATTAGTTGGTTTTTTTAAACCTATTACTTTAGGAACGATATTGTCATTTATCGTACTATTTCTAATGTTATTTTTTTCAGCTTTAATATCTGGGTCAGAGGTTGCTTTCTTTTCACTTAATCCTAATGAAAAAGATTTACTTAACTCTTCCAACATTAAACCACACCTAAGGGTAAGAAAATTGCTAGAATCACCAAAACATTTATTAGCAACTATATTAATTGGAAATAATTTTATCAATGTCGGAATTATAATTCTATCTACTTATACAATAAATAATCTTGTTAATTTTTCATCCATCCCTAATTGGCTAAACCTATTAATACAGGTTATAGGTATAACATTTGTTATTTTATTATTTGGAGAAGTAATTCCTAAGGTTTATGCTACAAAGCATGCTCTTAATCTTGCTAAGTTCATGTCAAGCCCTATTCTATTGTTAAAAAAAATTTTTAAACCTATTAGCTCATTATTAATTTATTCAACTGGGATAATTGATAAGCGAGTTAAGAAAAAAGGTCTTGATGTTTCGGTTGAAGAACTTTCCCATGCGTTAGATTTAACCAAAGATATCCCTGAGGATGAAGATGAGCATAGAATTTTAAAAGGTATTGTAAAATTTGGTGAAACAAGCGTTAAGCAAATTATGAAAGCGCGAGTTGATGCTGTTTCTATCGAAAAAAACACACCCTTCAATGAGGTTATTGATATTATATTAGATTGTGGTCATTCAAGAATTCCTATTTATAAAGAATCTTTTGACGAGATTATTGGATTATTATATATCAAAGATTTATTATCGTATATAACCGAAAAAGATAATTTTCAATGGAACAGTTTAATTCGTAATCCATTTTTTGTTCCCGAAAACAAAAAATTAGATGATTTATTGAAAGAATTTCAAGAAAAGAAAATTCATTTAGCCATAGTTGTTGATGAATATGGAGGGACCTCAGGAATTATTACTCTCGAAGATGTTTTGGAAGAAATAGTTGGTGACATAAGTGATGAGTTTGATTCAGATGAAATTTCCTATTCAAAGCTTGACGATAACACCTACATTTTTGATGGAAAAACTGGACTTAATAGTCTATATAAAATTCTTAATATAGAGGATGATACTATTTTTGAAGAAGTAAAAAAAGATGCAGATACACTTGCCGGATTAGTTATCGAAATAGCTGGAAAAATCCCAAAAAAAAATGAAAAGATAGTTTTTAAGAATTTTACATTTATAATTGAATCATCAGATACGAGACGTGTAAAAAGGGTGAAATTGCTTAAAACAGTTACCCCATGAAAGCAAGAATCTTTTTATTAGTTGTAATTCTGATGTTTTTGTTAGCTTGTGGAAACGATGTCCATACCCCAAAACCAAATGGCTATTTTAGAATAGATTTACCAAAAAAAGAATATTATACATTAGAAAGAGAATGCCCATTTAAATGTGAAATTCCTAACTATACAGAGCTAAAACAAAATATTAACAATCCTGACAAACCTTGTTGGTTTGATATTAACTTTAAAAATTTAAATGCTAGTGTTTATATAAGCTACAAAGCAGTTAATAACAATGTAAATGAGTATGTCGAAGATTCCAGAACTCTAGCTTTTAAACACACTGTTAAAGCTTATGACATTGAGCAACAGGTCATTAAATATCCAGAGAAAAAGGTTTATGGCTTAGTATATAGCATTGAAGGAAATGCGGCTTCTTCATATCAATTTCATTTAACGGATAGTACAAATCATTTTGTTAGAGGTTCTTTATATTTCAATAATATTCCTAATCAAGATTCTATACAACCTGTATTAGATTTTATAAAAGAAGACATTGCTCATATGTTCGAGACTTTTGAGTGGAAATAAACTTAAAGTTATTTCCTAAAACTACTAGCAGCATAAGTAATTGTTCCTAACAAAAGAAAAGCTCCCACCTGGTGTGTTACACCTAACCAAATTGGAACGGCATAAATAAGAGTGAATATTCCTAATAAAAATTGTATGAATACAACTACTAATAGTGCGATTAATGATTTCGATTGGATATTATTGATCTCATATTTAGAACTTTTAAACAAGATAAATATCACAAGTCCAACAACGATATAAGCCAAATAGCGATGAACAAATTGAACCCCTCCTATCCCATCAACAAAATTGATCCATAAAGGTTTCATCGCTGTCACAGATTCTGCAATCCATCTATCCCCCATTTTTGGCCAAGTATTCATTATGAATCCTGCATTTAATCCTGCTACAAATGCTCCATAAATGATTTGAAAAATTGTAATCACAAATAAAATTTTAATTCCGTTTCTTAGGAAAGGAATATTAGCTCGCTCTTTTTTATAATAAATTAAATCTAATGCTACCCAAAATATGTAGGCAAACGTTAAGAAAGCAGCGATTAAATGAATTGCCAATCTAAAATGACTCACATCTGGGTTGTTTACCAAGCCACTCTTAACCATCCACCAACCTAAAAAACCTTGAAAAGCACCCATCCCTAAAATAATAAGGCATTGTTTGACTAACTTTTTGGTCAATTTTTTCTTTATTAAAAAATAAAGGAATGGAATAATAAACACCAATCCGATTAACCTCCCGATTAAACGATGTAAATACTCCCAAAAGAAAATGGATTTAAATTCAGCTAAATTGAACATAAAATTGACCTGCTGATATTCAGGGTATTGCTTATAGTTAGCAAATGTTGTCAGCCATTCTTGTTCATTTAGTGGGGGAATAGCGCCCATAAATAGCTTCCAATCAACCATGGATAAACCAGAATTTGTCAATCTAGTTATACCTCCAATTACAACCATTAAAAAAATTAAAAAACAACCCGTTAAAAGCCAGTAAATAATAGATTTGTTTGGATTATTTTTCATTCTAATAATTTGAAAAACCAAAAATACAAAATGTTAAATGAGTGGTACGATGATTGCAGGCAAATAATAATAACTTTAAAATAAAAAGTTATTTTAGCCCACAAAGTTATTTATGTTATGAAAAAAATAAAATTTCTACTAATCGTTTTTCTATCGCCATTACTTCTCTTTTCACAAGAAAATTCGAGCATTGTTAAAGCTAATGATTCTAATCTTGGAGGAAGTTTTGAATTAGGAATAAGAAGCACAACAAGCACTTTTGGTAGCACAGGTAATTTAGGTTATGGTATTGGTGGTCAATTTAGAATTAGAATGAGTAATAGGGTTAATACAGAATGGTTTTCTGATTTTATTACTGAAGATATAGATGGACTAGCTAAAAGAAACGATTATCACATTGGTTGGTCTGTGATGTTTTACCCTATTAATCCTATTCACAAAAAAATAACCCCTTACATATTGGCTGGTCATTGTTTTGACTATACAAAAATTACGACTACTTTAAAGCTTCAAGAAACTGAAACTGCTTCCAAGCTTAGTTCAGCAACTCAGATAGGATTAGGGACTCATTTTAATTTAACTGATAAATTCAACATTTCCCTTTCTTCTCAATACATGCTTCATTTGGGCAACGACATTCACACCGAAGTTCATAGAGAAAATGGTCATTCAGAGTTACATATAGAAAGTGATGGTCATGGAGAGACTGTTTCTCTAGAGGGTCATATCCTTTACACGATTAGTATTAACTATAAAATAGCTAACCTATGGTAAGGCTGTCATTAGTATTAACTTTACTTTTTCCATTATTTTTAATTGGTCAAGAAGAGAACGAATCAATTGTAAGAAAAGGCTTACTAAGAACTCAAGGAACATTCAGTTTTGGACAATTATTAGATATAGAAGAAACAGGTATTTATTTAAATGGAAATTTAGAGTATTATTTAACCTCTAACATTTCAGGAAGAGGTGACATCTATTATCATCTAAAATCTTCTGATAGTAGTCTTCTGAAAATGAATCATCAATTATTTTCTGGAGCATCTTATCATATGTTAATTGGTGGTAGTTTCAACCCCTATATTGGTATTCAACCAGGCATAGCATTAAGCAAGAGTAACTTTAATGATCAATCGACTTTACTAACACCTCTTCTTTCTAGTCTTATTGGATTTAATTACTACGCAGAAAATTGGTTTCATTTATTTTTTGATGTGAGATATGCTTATGGAATTCATAATCCTGGAAACGTATCAGAGATTAATATTAGCGAAATTAGATTCTCTTTTGGACTAGGATTTAATTTTAATACTAAATAGGAAAAGGGATTTAGCTAAATCCCTTTTCCTATTTAGTATTTTAGGTTTTTTTATAATTGATCCATTAACAATGTAAATAGATTAGGAAGTTCAAAGGAAGGTAAACTTACCTCATTAATAGCTTGATCATCCGCATCACTTCCTTCACCTTCAATTATATCCTCTTGTTCTTCTTTCCTATTCTCATTCCATTCTGATACTTTGTATTTACCATCAGCTAAAGATTCTATTTTAGCAATAATGTCTTTTTCTTTTAACTGAGATTTATCAAACTCAATGTGAGTTTTCCCGGTCTCAAAATCAACCTCACATGAGGAAATACCATTCATTCCTGTCAATTCTTCCTGAATAGTTGCAGCACAACCCATGGCGCAAACCATTCCTTCAACTGAATAATCTGCAACAATTAAATTTTCCGACAAAACTTCGACAGTTGCAACATTTTGCTCAGCCTCATTATTATCACAAGAAGAGACGATTACTAAGGCAATTAAACCAATCAGTACTTTATTAAATAGTTTCATGCAGCAAAATTAGTAAATAATCTATTATAAATGTCATTACATTTATACATCTTTGATGATGGGGTTTTTCGATTTAAATAAAAAATTGTGGCAATGGGTAATTCTAATTTTCTTAGCCTTTATATGGGGAAGCTCTTTTATCTTAATGAAAAAGGGGTTAGAAGTTTATCCCCATACTATCGTTGCTGCTCTTAGAATTACAATCACATTCATTTTTTTGGTTCCATTCGCCATCAAAAACATTAGAAGGGTTGATAGAAAAAAATGGAAATATTTAATTGCTTCAGGTTTCTTAGGTAACGGTATCCCTGCTTTTTTATTTACAAAAGCTCAAACAGAAATCTCTAGTTCTTTAAGTGGAATGTTAAACTCATTAACTCCAATTTTTGCATTAATAATAGGTGTCATTCTATTTAAAACCAAAACATTAAAAACTCAAGTACTAGGTGTTTTTATAGGTCTGATTGGAGCTGTAGGATTGGTTTCTTCAAATGGGATTGATTTAAATGATTCAAATCTAACCTATACTTTTTACATAATCTTAGCTACAATATGCTATGCTTTTTCTGTGAATATTATTAAAACTTACTTAAAGGAAGTTGGATCAGTTGTAATTACTTCTATGGCATTTTTAAGTATCGGTCCGTTAGCGTTATCATATCTATTTACTACGGATTTCACTGAAATAACTATTAATAATGATGAATCCTTAAATGCTATTTTATTTATAGCATTATTAGCAATATTTGGCACCGCAATTTCTGTTATATTATTCAATATGCTAATTAAGAAAACTTCAACTTTATATGCTACTAGCGTTACTTATCTTATTCCAATATTTGCAATTTTTTGGGGTATTATAGATGGAGAGGTTATAAATATGATTCAACTCTTTGCCATTATTATTACTCTAATAGGGGTTTATTTTATCAACAAAAATTAGATAATGCAACCTTTTGTTATATT
>JBFIEB010000044.1:0-13952 GCA_041603555.1 Vicingaceae bacterium | reverse complement strand
TTATTGGTTACTTTAACAAAGTACATGCCTTTATCAAAGTCACTCATGTTTACCATAAAGTAACCATTTTGCTTAGTGGTGGCAAAATCTATAAATTGCCCCATAGTGTTATATATCTCAATGGTCGAATTGCTAAACTCACTAATGTAAACCTTAAAGCTTCCATTGTTCGGGTTAGGAACAATAGATACATTGTTATCTTCTTTTACATCATTAATACCTGTAGTATTATCTTCAATAATAATAGAATCCGGTTGCTGGTTAAAAGCCCTTAACCCTTCTATATTGTTAATGATAACTACATTGTCAAAATCAAAAATTAAGGTATCATAGAAGCTAGTTTTACCGGAAAGGTTATCTATGGTAATAATGTTCAGCGTTAAAATGTCACCAAAACCACTCATCATTAAACCATCATTTCTAACCAATCCAATGTCAATTCTTCCATTGTCGTAAAAGTTAGTATCTAGAGTAAGCATATCTGTACCAGCCGTTCCTAGCCAAGAACCGTTGTAATCGACAGTTATTCCAGCAATGGAATCTATTAAGTTTTTATCATAAGTAATGGTCATGGCAATACCGTAAACACTATCCGCTGGTAAAGCACTAGTTCCAAACTTAACTGGTACGGCAAGAGGTGTTCCTGTCGGAATAGTATCTAAAACCATGTCAACGTATAATAATGGGTCACCAGCACCTTTAGAGCTGTTGTCTATTTTTCCTTTATTGTGTGTTAACCCATAATTTAACAGAATCGCATTCGTGTCATTTGCATTTATGGTTCCATCCCCATTACAATCTACATGTTTAATATCGGTGTTGGTTGCCTGAATTGTTCCCCAATCCGTAGCAAATTGTGCTATCCAATTATTTGTAGGAGCGGTTCTTGGTGCTCCGGTATTGTTGAAATAAACACCAACTGGTAATAGGTCATAAACATTGGCAATAAAATCAGAGTTGGCATCACCAGGCCATACACTATCGCAACTACTTGCATGTACAATTATGGCGTATGATTGAATTCCAAGTATAGGGCATTGCTTATCCTTAACATTTACGTAAGTAATGTAATCCTTACCCTGAGTAGCACCCAAAAGGTCCCAATAGAAATTATTAGTGTCCAATAAAAATCCTTCACCTTCATAAGGAGATGGTGAGGTATTAGTAAAATAAGGATTGTTGAATGCACCTGTTAAAACGCTTGTGATGATTGTATCTGTTGCATCAGCTGAAAACAAATCAAGTAATAAAGTGTCTGGTGTACACGCTCCATACGATAATGGGTTATTGACGATTTTTGGTAAAGCATTCATTCCGGCAATAGCAGAAGTATTAAATTCTCTCATCACGTATCCAATGTATTGACCATTTCTAAATTCATCTACTTTTACAGCGATAAGAGCCATACCAATTACAGAAGGAGTTGTTGTAATAATTCCAGTTTGACTATTAATTGAAGTACTTGGAGCAGAAATAAAAGGTTGAGTTGCTGAATAACCAGCGGTATATGTTACCTGCCCACTCGAGCCATCAAAAGGAGTAAACAATGAAAAATATAACGAATCTCCATCAGTATCATATGCTCCTGCATTGATATAGCTTGTTTGATTAATAGGAATAAATGACCTTGGAATATCAGCAAAATAAGGTGATTTGTTATTCAAGTTTGAGGTGTTATCCAGCGTAGCTTGTATTAGTAATGTGGTTGAGTTTGGCGCAACAATGTTCGCAGGAGCACCATTTCTACAGCAAATATCATAACTTAATACCCAATCATTACAAGGTGATAAAGCAGTTACTACTCCAGTATATTCAGTTTTAATAATTCCAGGTAATGATCCACCATTGCATGCTAATAAATTAGTATCGCATACTTGGCTAATGTTTTCCCATGATGTTAAATTAAGAGCAACAGTACCTCCGGGCGCACAGCTAGAGAGCGAATTATAATCTAAAAAACCACCAGGTGGTACTGGTGATAGACAGTCGGTATAAAGCGTTAGTTTCACATTGTACATACTGGTTGAAACCCATTCGTAGGTGATTTCACCGCCTAAACTATGAGATGCTTTTGAACCAATTCCTAACGTAGTTATTAGTGTAAGTAGAAGTAGTAATTTTTTCATAATATATATTATTTAAGTTTTGACATTTCTTTTGATGGTACAAATATTAGATAAGAAAGTCAATCGTTAAAATACAAAATCGTACATTTATCGGATAAAAATAACATTAAAAAGTAATTAAAACACTATAAATCAATATTTTAAATAAAATATTTAACGGATAAAATGATTAATTCTAAGCTTATTTTATTGCTAAAATCCTTCGAAAAAAAGGAAATAAAGGCTTTTGAGCTATTCATTAGTAGTCCGATATTCAATAAAAATGCTGATGTCATAAAGTTACTAAGTATTTTAAAAAAATTCTATCCTCAATTTGATAACAAGACGCTTACTCATGATAAAATGGCGCATCAGGTTTATGGAAAAAATGATGTAACTCGATTTCGTTATGTAATGACGGACTTAACAAAGCTAATTGAACGGTTTATCGCTTATCAATCTTATTTAGTTGAAGAAGAAGATTTTTTAATTAAAGCTTACCAGAGTCGTGGATTAAATAAATTTTTCAAACAAGAATCTAAAAAACGCCATCATAACTTAACTATCGAATCTTCCATCAGAGACGAAAACTATTTTCAGCAACTGTACGAATTAAATGAATTATCATACAGTTATACCTCTGAACATGATAATAGAAATATCGATACTGAATTACAAAGTTTAGTCGATAATTTAGATGTGGCGTTTTTATCTAAAAAATTAAAATACTCTTGTGAGATTATTAATCGTATGAATATTCTAAAGGTAGAATATGACATTAATTTATTGAATTATTTACTAGAATATGTGGAGGGTAATGATGTAAAGAACATTCCATCAATAAGGGTATATTATCAAATTTTGCAAACCTTAAAAGAGCCTGAGAATGAAGCTCATTATCTAGAACTAAAGAAGTTAGTGAAACAACACTTAAAAAGCTTTAAGCGAGATGAGCAATATGATTTATATGGCTATTTACAGAATTATTGCATTAAACAAATTAATACTGGAAATGATGATTACTTGATGCAATTATTTGAAACTTATAAAGAAATGATAGAAGAACAAGTGGCTATTAAAAATGATAAAATTGCCCAATTTGATTTTAAGAATATGGTAACAGTTGCTTTAAGGGTAGAACAATATAAATGGACAGAAAATTTTATACAGGATTATCAAAACTATCTTCCGGAAGGGCATAAAATTAATGCGGTAAACTATAATAAGGCGAGGTTATATTTTTATCTTCAACAGTATAAAGAAGGGTTAAAACAGTTACTTGCCGTTGAGTTTACTGATATTTATTATAGTTTAGATTCAAGAGCACTCTTATTAAAAACATATTATGAATTAGAAGATTTAGATTCTGCTGCTAGCTTAATAAATGCGTTTAAAATTTATTTAAAAAGAGATAATACTATTTCTGAATACCAAAATTTAACCTATTCAAATTTCTTGAAAATTGTACATCAATTGGTTCGCCTTAAAATGGGCTATAAAATTAATTTGGAGGAAATAGAAAAACAACTAAATAGTATTAAACAGATAGCAGATTTAACTTGGTTAAAACAAAAAATTGAAAAGCTAAAATAATTATGTAGCAGGAAAAGAGATAAAGAAAGATGTACCAATATTTTCTTTTGTCTCGAACCCAATGGTACCATTAGCATTTTCAATAATGTTTTTAACCATCGCTAAACCAAGCCCCATTCCAGTTGACTTTGTAGTAAAGTTAGGGACAAATATTTTGTCCTTTTTATCTTCTGGAATGCCTGTTCCATTATCCTTAATTTCTATAACGAAATCTGACTCTACTTTTGAAATTGTTATAATTATTTTCCCTTCTATATTTTTTGGTATGGCTTGAATAGCATTTTTTACTAAGTTGTTAAACACCCGTGATAATTCATCCTTATCAGCTAAAATGTTAGCACTTCTGTTACAATTATCATTTAATATAATCGCTACATTTTCTTCCTTATACAAATCAAGAGTAGTTTCAATTATTGGAATAAGGTTTATTTCCTCCTCATTAGCTTTTGGCATTTTAGCAAAACTCGAAAACTCGTTAGCTATTTTTGTTAGGGTTTCAATTTGCTCAATTAAGGTTTTAGCTGTTCTTTCAATACGCTCATTTAAATCTTTAGGATCATCTTTTGCTATTCTTTGTAATTGCTGAATACTTAATTTCATTGGAGTTAATGGATTCTTAATTTCATGAGCCACTTGCTTTGCCATTTCCCTCCAGGCACTCTCACGTTCCGATTTAATTAGGAGAGTAGCACTTTTTTCGAGCTCCAACACTTTTTTATTGTATTCAAAAACCAAGGCACCAATTTCATCGTTAGATTGCCATTCTAATAAATCATAAGATTTCCCTAATTGTAAAGCACTTATTTTATTCTTAATCATCCTTACAGGCTCCGAAATATAATTGGCAAAGAATACTGCAATAATAGTGGAGATTAAAAAAAGCAATCCATAAATGTTAATTAATGAAGTATAGAATGCTGATAATTCATTTTCCAATTCATTTTGTTTTGCGAAATAAGGAAGATTCATGTAAGCCAAAATCTTATGTTTTTCATTTCTAAATGGAACATATGTAGAGAGGTAATTTAATTCACCAATGTTTTCATTATGCGTAAAATTTGATTTCTTGTGTATATGAATTTGGTTGAAAGCTTCAGGATTCATTTGTTTACTGACTAAGCCTCTTTCAAAAATTTCTGGACGGGACGTTGCTAATAATGCCCCCGATTTATCATATAAATTAATATCAGTATAAAAAACATTAGAAAATTTAACCAAGTAATAAGTCATCTCATCATACAAATCATCATTAAGAATGGACTTATTACCGAGTTTGTGTTCTAATTCAATTAAAACTGATTGGACTTTTTCTGCTAGTTGAGTTTTATTTTTTTCTAAATATTGTTTTTTGATGTAATATGATGTTCCCCATGTAAAAAGGATAAACGATAAAAAGATAGAAGCAATAATAAACAACTGAATTTTTGTACTAAAATCAGTCAATGCTATTTGCCAATTAAACGGTGAAATCCTGAAGAATAATCCAATTACTAAAACAAGAATACTGGTAATAATAAAAAAATAAGAAAAGGTAGTAATGTAATTAAAAATCGTTTTTTGTGGTGAACTTAAAATAATAGATGTGTTTTTATCACTTTGATAAATAACGTGATAAGCAGCACCAAAAGTCGTTTTAAAAAAACCATCATTATTAAAGTGATATTGATCACTTAACTCTATACTGTAATTAAATTTCCCTGCATTATCAATCAGCTTGCTTTTTTTGTACTTAGCAAAAGAATAGGTATTGGTATTAATAGGTGAACTTATATCAGTTTCGTTCAATAGTAATTCTGGATAACCTTCTGTTTTAGAAAACACTTTAGGGAATAGCTCTATAAATAAAGACCAGTTTGTCGCATCTAAAGTATCAGGAGAGTTTATTTTAAGTTTTGCCAAGTAACTACTTACGCCTTCATCGGAATAAAGAAAGTTTAGTGATTCATTTATTTGAAAAGGATCGTCAGTTTCTTTCTCTACCTTGTTTTGAAAAAATGATAAACAATTTAAATAGGAGTTATCGGCTTCTATAAAAATTGAATCTTGTTCTTTACAGTAAGTAATTACATTAATATCATACTTACTAAAGTGTCCACCAAAATAACGATCTATGATGTGTTTATCAACCTTGTCTTTATTTTCCCAATAAGTAAGAATATTATTTTTAACTATGGTATCAGTTTCAATTTTTTCTTTCAAATCTTCAAATAGGTACTCTGCAACAGGATCACGCTCTTTAGCTAACTTTTTAGCAATAAATTCCTTGTTAACTTGTTCCTTTTCTTTTCCTAGATGAATAAATCCATAAGAAGTAGTAATGGATACTACTAAAACTAAAAAAACGCTTCTGTAAAAACTAATTCTTGAGTCAGTTTTAAATGAAAATGCTAATATCACTAAGAGTACCCATGAGGTTAAAAAAGCGCTCAACTCCATAAAAAAATGACCAATAATAACTGTAAGTAAACTAGCAATCCAAAAAATAGTAATAAGATGATTTCGTTTAAAAGCTTTATTTAAAAAATGATTGATACAAATTTTAATGAAGAGAATTAAAGTAATAAATAACAATGTAATTGCTCCTATTCCTACAAAACTGTATGCATTCAAATCGAGCAAGTAATTGATGTCAAAATTAATTTTAGAGTTGGTAATTAATCCTTTTAATAGATCAGCCAGTATTAAGGGAAAGATTGCACAAGCAATTGCAATTAAATACACTATCTGTTTGTTGTTTGCATTTACTCTTTGAATAGCTCTTGACAAATAATATATAATTAAAGCAAAAAGAATAGTGCTAATAATTAAATCACCCAAAGAAGGCAAGAGGTAAGATTGAGCAAAAATAATTGGACTAAACAATTCTTGTTCAAAGAGGTTAGAAAAAGGATGAAAATGAAGTAATAATATTCTACTCAATGCTATAAAAGCGATTACGGTTATAGGTGAAAAATTTCTAAGTGCAGTTATTTTTCTTGTTTGCTTACTTATAAAAGATATAATGGAAAAATAACCTAAGAAGAATAAAACTAAAAGCAACCAGTTGTTATTTTTGGTTGTAGAAGTATTATTTTTTTCTAATGGTTTGAGTCCAAATAAAAAATCACCATTAACAGAATAAATTGCGCTTTCATTACTGTTAGGCTTAGTTGATATTGCTAATTTTTTATTAATGCCAAAGCTTGGATGAAAACTACTTTTAAGATATTTGTTTTTTATGGTATAGTTGTGTTTAATAAGAATTAATGCTAAATATGTTTTCTGATTACTCTTTTTAATTAGGTATTGATACCATCCATTTTTTAATTTTACTACACCATTTTCAGCTTTAAATTCACTTAGATTACGAGAAAAATGAATACTCCTGTTAGTCCAATAATTTAGTTTACTGTTTTCTAAAATGTAAAAAGAGAGTCCTTTTTCTTTATTGAGCCGAACATAATTATTGACGAATAAACTAGTAGTTGAGGATTGACTATTTATAAGCTCATCGATAGTTGTTTTAGCAATGGCTTCTTTTTCGTTTAAGGAAGCATTAAACTTTTTATAATCAGAGCTATTGCTGCTAATAAAAGTAGTACTAAAGTAGAGTAGGAGAAATAAGGTAACTCCTATAACTAAATGTAAAAATGGGTTATTTAATGTTCTTTTCATCAAAAGAATTATTGCTGTGAATTTACGAATTAATACTTATTGGTATTCATCAAAAAAGCCCTCTTTATTTAAAGAGGGCTTTTGAATAATTATTGCCGTACATGTTGCGGCATCTGTATATTTTTACTTTGGCGTCACTTAATTTATAGACCCCGTATCAGGTACGGGGATTTTATTGGCTATCCTAAAGCTTCAGCACCAGCAACAATTTCTAATATTTCATTGGTAATAGCTGCTTGTCTGGCTTTATTGTAAACTAATTTAAGTTCGTCTTGTAAATCTTGAGCATTATCAGTTGCTTTGTGCATCGCAGTCATTCTCGCTCCATGCTCAGATGCTTGAGAGTCTAACAGAGATTTAAATAACTGCGTTTTTAATGATTTTGGAATCATTTCATTGATAATAAACTCTTTGTTAGGTTCAAAAATATAATCGGTTGCTCTTGCAGTTTCTCCTTCTTCCAACTTAGGAGGAAGAACAGGTAAAAATTGTTCTATTTGAACATTTTGAACAGCTGCGTTTTTAAATTGGTTATAGATTAATACAATTTTATCCTGATGGTTATTTATAAACTGGTCCATTAAAGTTTGAGCAATTTCTGATGAATTTTCAAAAGTTAAATCATCCCAAATTGTATCAGCGTGTCTTGGCAATAATGTTCCTTTTATTCCCAGTTCACTGTTTTTAAAGGCATCATTACTTTTTTTACCAATAGAAAGAACAGTTACAGTACTGTTCTTATATTCATCAGCTAATTGCTTAACTGTTTTAATTACATTATTATTAAACCCACCACAAAGACCTCTATTCGAAGTTATGCTCACTAATAAAATATTTTTTACTTCTCGTTCAGCAGCATAGCTACCTTTACCACTATCTAAACTCTCACTTAAGTTAGAAAGAATTTCTTGTAATTTATTAGAATAGGGACGTATTTGGGTTACAGCTTCCTGAGCTCTACGTAGTTTCGCAGCAGAAACCATTTTCATTGCAGACGTAATCTGCATCGTTGATGAAATAGAGGTTATCCTGTTACGTATTTCTTTTAAATTCGCCATTCAATTGCCTTAAAAGGGTTTTATGATGAATATTTAGCTGTTAATTCTGATGCAGCACTTTCAATAGTAGAAGTAATAGTATCATCTAATTTTCCTTCCCTTAAAGCATCTAAAACATCTTGATGTTTGTTTGTCATATAAGTTAAAAATTCTGATTCAAACTCATTTATTTTTTCTACAGGAACAGCATTAAGCAATCCTTTTGTACCTAAATAGATAATTGCTACCTGTTGCTCAACTGGCAAAGGAGCATTTTGCCCTTGTTTAAGGATCTCAACATTCCTTTTACCTTTTTCAATTACTGCCAACGTAGCAGCATCTAAATCGGAACCGAATTTAGCAAAAGCTTCTAGTTCTCTATATTGTGCTTGATCCAGTTTTAAAGTACCCGCTACTTTTTTCATTGACTTAATTTGAGCGTTACCACCAACACGTGACACTGAAATACCTACGTTAATTGCTGGTCTAACCCCTTGATTAAATAAATCACCATCTAAGAAAATTTGACCGTCAGTAATTGATATTACGTTTGTTGGAATATAAGCGGATACGTCACCAGCTTGAGTTTCAATAATTGGCAATGCAGTTAATGAACCACCACCTTTTACTTTTCCTTTTAAAGACTCAGGTAAATCATTCATATCGGCAGCGATACTATCAACATTAATTATTTTAGCTGCTCTTTCTAATAATCTGGAGTGTAGGTAGAATACGTCACCAGGGTATGCTTCACGTCCTGGAGGTCTTCTTAACAATAAAGAAACCTCACGATAAGCAACAGCTTGTTTTGATAAATCATCATAAACAATCAATGCTGGTCTACCAGTATCTCTAAAATATTCTCCAATAGCAGCTCCTGTAAATGGAGAGAAAAATTGCATCGGTGCTGGGTCAGATGCGTTTGCGGCAACAACAACTGTATAAGCCATAGCTCCCGCGTTTTCTAATGTCTGTACAATACCAGCAACGGTAGAACCCTTTTGTCCAGTAGCAACATAAATACAAAATACTGGCTCACCTCTATCGTAAAATTCTTTTTGATTAATAATGGTATCAATCGCAACTACTGTTTTACCGGTTTGTCTGTCACCAATAATTAACTCTCTTTGACCTCTTCCTACAGGAATCATCGAATCTACTGCCTTAATACCTGACTGTAAAGGTTCAGTAACGGGTTCTCTATAGATAACTCCAGGCGCTTTTCTTTCTAAAGGCATTTCAAATGTTTCACCTTCAATTGGTCCCTTTCCATCAATTGGATTTCCTAAAGTGTCAACTACTCTTCCTAGCATCCCTTCTCCAACATTTAAAGAAGCAATTTTGTTAGTACGTTTTACAGTATCTCCTTCTTTAATTCCTTTTGAAGAACCTAAGAGCACAGCTCCAACATTATCTTCCTCTAGGTTAAGAACAATTGCAGATAATCCATTTTCAAATTCAATTAACTCACCAGCTTGTACTTCTGATAACCCATAAATACGGGCAATACCATCACCAACTTGTAAAATTGTTCCTACTTCTTCCAGTTGTGCTTCTGTTTTAAATCCAGCTAATTGTTGTCTTAATATTGCTGATACTTCTGCGGGTTTTACTTCGGCCATTTTTTAAAATTTTATTCTTTATAATATGATTAAATTTCCTTTACATATGGATTTTCATCAAACTCCATTTCAAGATTCTTCAATTTTCTTTTTATACTCTCATCTACTTGTTTATCACCAACTTTTACAATCATTCCTCCAATTAAATCTGGATTTACAATATCCTTTAAATCAATATTATTCTCATTCTTGATTTTTAAGAGAGCAATTATTTTTGATTTTTGCTCTTTTGTAATTGGAACGGCAGTGGTGATATAAGCAGTTGTTATATTTTGATTTACTTTATAGATATCGATAAATGAATTTGCTATGTCTGCTAATAAACTTTCTCTTTTCTTAGTAAGAATTATTGAAATAAATGAATTACTTATGATGGATATTTTATTCCCAAAAATTTCTTTAAGAATAGCAGCTTTTTTATCTGTTTTTACAATAGGGCTTTTAAGCAGTAGTACCAAATCATGATTATCTACACAAACATCGTGTACCAATTTCATATCATTGTGAAGTTCCTCCAATGAATTTTGGTCAATTGCAATTTTCAATAATGATTTTGCGTATCTTGATGCTACTTTAATATCTCTCATCTAACCTTAATTTAGACTAATATCTTTAACTACATTATCAATAATTGCTTTTTGTTTATCAGCAGAAGACAATTCATCTTTTAAAATTTTCTCAGCAATTTCAATAGATAAAATGGCAACTTGATTTTTTAGTTCAGTAATGGCAGCCATTTTTTCATGTTGAATACTTTCTCTTGCGGAAGTTATAATCCTCTCAGCTTCAGCTTTAGCAGTGGCCTTAGAATCAGAAACAATTTTATCTTTTATTTCCCTAGCTTCTTTTAGCATGACATCTCTTTCTGCTCTAGCTTCATTTAATAGCGCTTCATTACCACTTTTGAGGCTTTCCATTTCTGCTTTTGCTTTTTCTGCGGCATTTAAAGCTTCTTCAATAGATTTTTCTCTATCATTTACAGCACCTAAAATTGGTTTCCAGGCAAATTTCCTAAGCAAAACAAAAAGTAAAATAAAGACTACACAAGTCCATATTAACATTCCTAATTCTGGGGTTACTAATGGATTATCCATTTTATATTGTTTAAATTTTTAATAATTAAATTAAAGTTAGACTTGTTGCCAACCGCAACAAGTCTAACTCGATAATTTCTTATCCTCCTAATCCCATTAGAGATACAACTACTGCGAATAGCGCAACTCCCTCTACAAGAGCTGCAGCAATAAGCATGTTAGTTTGGATTTTAGAAATTTGTTCCGGTTGACGAGCAATAGCGTCTAACGCATGTCCACCAATTTGTCCGATTCCGATTCCTGCACCGATAGCGGCTAAACCCGCTCCGACTGCTGCAATACTTCCTACCATAATTTTACTATATATTAATTAAACAAAAATTACATTTTAATGATGTTCTACTACTGCAGAACCAATAAACAATGCCGATAACATTGTAAAAATATATGCTTGTAATAAAGCTACTAACAATTCTAATACCGATATAAATAGCGTAAAAGGAACAGCAATAGTACCCATCCATGCAGTTTTAGCTACGAATATTAATGATATTAGACTCAATACAACAATATGTCCTGCCGTCATATTTGCAAACAAACGAATCAACAATGCAATTGGTTTAATAAATAGACCTGCAATTTCGATTGGTGTAATTAACAAAACTTTTATTACGGCTGGCACTCCGGGCATCCATAAAACATGGCTCCAATAATGTTTGTTGCCGCTGATGGTTGTTATTATAAATGTCATAGTTGCTAATACTAATGTAACTGCAATGTTTCCAGTAACATTAGCTCCTCCTAAACCTGGAATAGGAATAAGGCCTAACAAGTTATTAAACCAAATAAAGAAAAATATGGTCAACAAATATGGCATAAACCTCATGTGTTTCTTTTCTCCGATGTTTGGTATAGCAATATCATTTTTTACAAATAAAATGATTGGCTCCATAAATCCAGCGATACCTCTTGGGGCTCTAATTCCTTTTTTATAAAATGCAGCCGTTTTTAAGAAAACAAATAACAAGATAATAACTGAGATTAACATTGCAGCTACATTTTTTGTAATTGATAAGTCCAATGGTCTAACACCATTGGAAACATGGCCACTTTCATCAAATTTAGCTTCATTTTCACCGCTATTTAATTCGTATATTTTTTCGTGATGATTAATAAAGTTTATTCCATTTTTTTCTACAAGGCGTTCTCCAGCAACATCATGATGAAAAGCACTTGACATAAAAGTAACCAAACCATTTTCTGTCCATAAAATTACTGGAAGAGGTATAGTATAATGATGTCCGCCATAAGTAAAAGCATGCCAACCATGTGTGTCCATAATGTGGTGCATTACAGCAGGTACGGGGTCATACTTTTCATCCTTATGAGATGATGCCTCTTGATCAGATTCGCTGGCAAAAACAGAAATTGAAAACAACAATAAACTAAGGAAGAATATAACTTTTGTTGAAACACTTTTCAGCATACTATTAAACTGTTGATTAAATAATCTGTATAAAATTCGGTGCAAAAATAGATATTAAATCCTATCAACCAACTGATTTTCGACAGTTTTTTAAATAAAATTGAAAAAGAAATTTGAGGCTTAGATAAACTACTTTTTTAGGCTGCTAATAAGTAGAAAAACTTCGACAAAAAGGTAAATAAAAAAGGCAAGAAAAAAATGTGCAATGTATTTAAAAGTAATTCCTCCATCACCAAATATCAATGGAGCCAGGAATATTACTACGGCAATCATTTTAATAAAAACAGAAGCTAAGTAGGCAAAACCAAACTTGTCCGGATAGCTCGATTTTATTTTTAGCATGATGGCAAAAAAAATGGCTGTACTAATGGATAAAAAAAGGTGTATTTTATGAATACCTTCCATATAGTAAAACTTATCCATTAATGGGACTATAAAATAATGTAATAAAAAGAAAGGGATTGCAAAAATTAGGAGCTTTAAATAGATATTATTCTTCATCGTTATTTTGCATATTAATTACATCTTTGATGACTAAAAAAAGTGCCAAAAAAATAGATATTAATGAAAAAATAATTGTAAATAATTTAGATTCTATTTGAAGTTTTTCATCGAGTTTATTTCCTCCCCAAGCACCAAGTCCGATAATTGCTCCCATTTGAAAAGCCATTCCTGAAAATTTCACGTATTTATTAAGCTGTTTGGACTTCTTCGAAAACTTCTTGCTTTTCTTCATGTTGAATTCCTTTTACTACAGACCCCATATTACAAGATCCAGTAAAACTTGCTCCCGGTTCTATAGATAATTTATTGGTATTAATATCACCATTAATATTAGCAGTAGATTTTAGTTGTAATAATTCTTTAACAGTAAGTTTAGCTTTTATTGTTCCAGAGATATCTGCATTTTTACATGTTACCTCTCCATCAATTACTCCACTCGCACCTACAACTACTTTTCCCTCAGAGATTAGTGTGCCGCTTAAAGTTCCATCAATTCTAATGTCCCCTGAGCAGGTAACATCACCTTTTATTTCTGTCCCTTTTCTAATTATATTAATTGCCGGGCTTTCTACTTCGTTATTTCTTGCCATTTGAGATGAATTTTTTAAACAATTACCTTTATAATCTATGCAAAGGTAATGAAATATCCTTTAAAGCTCAATTTCGAAATTTTTCTTAAAAAAGTTAGTGTATCCTTTTAGGTCTTTGTTTTTATAAAATAATGCAAAATTATCTTGAGAAATTAGAAGACATTCATACTCCTTTAAGTTGAGATCTTTTAGGTTGTCGTTATTTAATTTAAAAGATTTATAATAGTCAATGGCGTCATCATATCCTTTTAATTGTTTAACAATGATTATTTGATTTGAAGGATCTAAAACGATGTTGCTCACTTTATAAGTTTTACTACTATAATA
>JBFIEB010000043.1:0-13963 GCA_041603555.1 Vicingaceae bacterium | reverse complement strand
TTCGGTATAATCAACCACTTTATAAGAATCAATGGTAATGGTATTTTCTTGATTTCTATCTCTAAATGCTTCTGTTTCTTCCAATTTTCCATTTGAATAATATCCTGGAGAAGATGGTTCATTAGATTTGAATCTTTGCTTTTTGTCCGTTGTACTTCTTGTTTTATTTTTAGATTTTTTCGCTTCTTGTTTCAGTAACTCAGCATTTTTAGCAACTTTGGGCAATGATGATCCAAAAGTTGTTTCATTGGACCTTGTTACTGATTCTGATTGAAATGTTTGATCAGAATCATCTTCTCTACGATTATCAACTGAACCAGTATTAGCATCTAAAGATTTTAACTGTTTTTCACTCTCGCCCTTTGCCTTATTCGATTTTTCTATTTTCCCTGCTAACATTACTACTTCTTCATCAGCTGCCATTTCATCCATTATCTCCTCGTTCATAACATCATCTATTGCTGGAACTTGTTCTGCCATAATGGGGGAAACAGTATTTATCTTTGTCCTATAGTTAGATTCTTCTTTTAATTTCTCTTTATCATTATCATCCAATTTAACACCAGAAGCAAGGTTGTTCTGATTATTACGCTCTAGATCTTCTAACACTACTTTTTCTTCAATAGGTTGCTCTTCACCCTCTGATTCTTTAGTGTTATTTATAGCAAATCCCTTTTCATTTTCCACAGTATTATTAAAAAAATTAAATGTAAAATATGCTCCGCAAATAATTATCAAAACAGATGCTGCCACCATAATGCTTCTCATTAACGGAGCTTTAAAGTTTCCCGAAGCTACTCGTTGATCTATTTGGTTATCAATAGCAAAAAGTATGGAAGAATTTGCTGCAAACTGCATTCCTTCATAAGTATCAGAGCATAGTTCACAATCGAGCATATGCTTCTCTATCTCGTACAACTCGCTCTTAGAAAGTTGCTTATTAATATACCTGAGCATAGATTCTTTCGAGATGCAAGTCGTATTCGAAAATATGTGGTTATGTAATTCTTTCATTTTTTTTAAGTTATCCTAACATGATGTTAGCTAAATTTCTTTTTCCATTTTGTATGTAACTTTTTACTTTTTTTAAATCGTATCCTGTTATATCAGCAACTTCATGATAGCATTTTTCCTCTAAAAAAAAGAGCTGTATACATACTCGCTGCTCTTCTTTTAACCCTATCATAGCTTCTTCCAATTTGGTAAGCATAATTTCTTTTTCTTCCTGGTCATGAACAGCAAAAGGGGCACTAAATGTTTCCTCATGTTGATATACTGCTTCATATTCGTTTACCCTTTTGAGCTGTGTTTGCTGCTTTCTTAAAAACATTAAAGCATGATTTCTACTTACACTATGTAGCCATGATTTAAAATTAGCTATTTCGTGTTTTTTTAAGTCCGTCAATAAATTTTCAAAAATTTGTAATACAGCATCTTTACTTTCTTCTTCATTTTTTAAATATTTAAGACTAACACCATATACCAAGTGAGAATATCGCTTATACAATTCCCCAACAAATGAATTGTCACCAGTCTTTTTATACTTAGCAATCAATTCATTATCAGTAAATGATTTTATGTTTTTCGCCTTAAACAATTGTTTCTAATACTATTTATATTCTTGAGCTAAATCAAAATAGCTCTTTGTTTCTACAACAATAACCCCTCCTGTAAGGTCTCCATAACGAGCAGGAACTCCACCTGTATAAACCTTTATACTTCCAATGGCTTGTCCAGGAATTCCAATATCTCCAGTAATTGATTTCATACCATCCGTAATAAACTGAGTTGATTGAGGCCTACTACCTCTAACATAAACATCTTTTCCATTCGGTGCTAAAGTTACACCTGGCATATGAGTTACTATTTTAATCGGATCTTGCCTATGAACGCTTCTTTTCAATTCTATAGGTGTAATGTGCTGAACCCCTGGTTGACCTTTGTCAATTAAAGGTATAGTCCACCTTTCTTCTTCAATGATAATAACCCCCAACTCAATACCAGCTATTAAATCAATGTTTACATAAGTAATTTTATCTGATGTTACCAAAACATCCATAATTTTCTTTTGGTTGTAGCCTAACGCAGATACATAAACACTATGAACTCCGGTATTTACAGGTTTAATTGTGTATTTTCCATCCGGGTCTGCTGCAGCTCCTATTTTATTGCCAGCAGTTTCAATGTAAACAGTAGCTCCAAATAATGGCTCTCCCGTTTCTTTATCTTTTACAAATCCTTTTATTTCTCCAACCTGAGCAAAAACTCCACTTGAAATGAATAAGATTGTGCCTATTAGTGTTGTTAGTTTTTTCATAGTTTCTAGGTTTTAAATTAAGTAAATTATTATCATTTCAACATGTTTTTTAAGAATTCTCATTATGTAGATGTAATTCATCATTAAATTCCATAAAAATCTAACCACTTTATTCTTTTTATACTATTTATCAACCGTTTATCATTTTATTTTATCTGCATATATATATTTTATTTATTTTCGAATCACCTAAAACTATAACACTAAACAAGATGAATAATTTCAAGAAATCCATATTCGGAATTACTACAGCAGCATTAATCTTTGCTTGTGGTGGTAATGAAAATAATCAACCAGAAGAAGCTAAGGATATTACACCTGCATTCGACATTAGTCAAATTGATTCAACCATTAACCCCTGTGAAGATTTTGAAAAATTTGCTGTAGGTAATTGGTTAAAAAATAACCCGGTCCCAGAATCAGAAAGTAGATGGGGAAGCTTTAACATTGTACACGATGCGAACGAAATAAAATTAAGGGTTATCGTTGAGGAAGCTGCCGAAGCGGAATCAGATAAAGGATCAGCATTACAACAAGTAGGTGATTTTTACGCTGCGGCTTTGGACTCAACTACTGTAAATGAGTTAGGAATTAAACCAATTCAACCATTATTGGATAAAATCGACCAAGCAACTGACCCTCAAAGTATAGTTGAAACGATGTCTGAAATGAGAAAATATGGTTCTGGATCAATATTTTCAGGCTATGTTGGTATAGATGCTAAAAATAGCACTCAATATATCATGCATATATCACAGGGTGGATTAGGACTGCCAGATAAATCCTATTACACACCATCAGATGAAAGAGGTGAGAATATTTTAGCAGAATACAAAAAACACATTAGTGCTCTGTTTGTATTGGCTGGTGAAGACGAAGGAAAAGCTAACGAAAATGCAAATGCTGTAATTGAAATTGAATCAGATTTAGCTTCCAATTCTATGGATAGGGTTGAAAGAAGAAACCCTGAAAAAACCTACAATAAATTGAGTGTAAAAGAATTACAAAGTTTGTGTAATATCATTAATTGGAATGCATTTTTCAGCGCTGCAGAAATCGTAGGAATTGAAAATTTAATTGTTGGCCAACCTGATTTTTTCACAGCCTTGAATAATTCTATGAAAAAATATCCAATAGAAAACTGGAAAACTTATATGAAATGGCACTTAATTAATGATATGGCGAGCCATTTAAGTATTGATTTTGAAAAGCAAAGATTTTCTTTTTATGCTACTACCTTGAGAGGGACTAAAGAAATGAAACCAAGATGGAAAAGAGCTTTAGCAAAATCGAATGGTAATGTAGGAGAACAAATAGGTAAATTATTTGTTGAAAAACATTTTCCAGAAGAATCAAAACAGAAAGTATTAGATTTAATAGGTAACATCAATACTGTATTTAAAGAACGTGTTCAAAAATTAGATTGGATGGGTGAGGAAACTAAGACTAAAGCAATGGAAAAATTGAGCAAATTCACATACAAAATTGGTTACCCAGATAAATGGGAAGATTATAGTTCGGTTGATATAAAAGCTAATACGCTTGCTCAAAATGTAATGAATATGAGCTACTTTGAGTACAAGAAAAACGTAAACAGGCTAGGCAAACCTATTGATAAAGATGAATGGGGTATGAACCCTCAAACTATTAACGCATATTACAACCCTACTATGAATGAGATTGTATTTCCTGCTGCAATTTTACAACCCCCTTTTTTCAATGCTGATGCAGATGATGCCATTAATTATGGTGGAATTGGGGGAGTAATTGGGCATGAGTTTTCTCACGGTTTTGATGACCAAGGAAGTAAATTTGATGGTGATGGAAACATGAAAAACTGGTGGACAGATGAAGATAATGCTAATTTCAAGGAGCGTACTACTAGATTAGTTAATCAATTTAGTAAATATGAAGTAGTAGAAAAAAATCATGTAAATGGCGAACTTACTCTAGGTGAAAATATTGCTGATATCGCAGGAATTACTCTTGCTTATTATGCTTTAGAAAAAGCGATGGAAGGTAAAAAAGATGAAATGATTGACGGCTATTCTTATCAACAACGCTTCTTTTTAGGTTGGGCTCAAGTATGGCATTCTAATTCAAAAGATGAAGCACTTATCAATCAAGTAAAAACCGACCCTCATTCTCCTACCCGATTCAGAACAATTGGTCCATTAACCAATATGACAGAATTTAGTGATGCTTTTGGATGTAAACAAGGAGCAATGATTGCTGTAGATAGCTTAAAAGTGACTATCTGGTAAATTGAATTTAAAAGACGAATATAACGAAGCCTTTGTTGAAGATTTAGCTAAAAGTCTATCTGCAAAGGCTTCTTCTTTTGATGCCAACTCCTTTAAGAAAAGTATCATAAATGAGCACTGGGAAGCAAAGGAGTTGAAAGATCGTATTCGACACATTAGCCACCAAATAAACCATCATTTTGATGCCGATTTCAATGAACAAGCAAAGGTTATTTGTGAAATAGCACCAATGTTCAAAGGGCTTTTAGGGATGCAATTCCCCGACTTTATTCAGGTTTATGGCTTGAAAAATCTATCGGTATCATTGAAGGCATTGGAAGAACTCACTCTACTTTTTTCCTCTGAATTTGCCATCCGACCCTTCATAGAAAAATATCCTGCCCAGAGCATGAAACAAATTAACAAATGGAGCAGGTCATCCAATCATCATCATCGAAGATTAGCATCAGAGGGCATAAGACCTCGATTACCATGGGCACCACCATTAAAGGAATTTATCAAAGACCCAAGCCCTAGTTTACCCATTTTAGAAACCTTAAAAAATGATGATTCGGAGTATGTTAGAAAAAGTGTTGCAAATCATCTGAACGATATTTCAAAAGACCACCCAGAATTAACGCTAAAAATTGCAAATAACTGGTATGGAAAATCCAAAAAAACAGATTGGATTGTTAAACATGGATTAAGAACATTACTTAAAAAGGGAAATAAAAAAGCATTAGCCATTTTTGGATTAGATAATTCTAAAAACATTTTAATAGATAATTTAACCCTTTCAGACACTTCAATTAAAATTGGAGAATTTATTCATTTTGAGTTTAATGTAATTAATGAATCAAACCAAGACAGAACCATTAGGTTAGAATATAAAATTGATTATGTCAAGGCAAATGGGAGTAGTTCTGGTAAAATATTTCAAATCTCAGAATTTAGTTTGAAACCAAACTCTGTTAAACCTTTTAAACGAAAACAATGGTTTAAAGAACTTTCCACACGAAGGCATTATCTAGGGAAACATAAAATCACATTGATTGTTAACGGGGATAAGAAAAAAGAAATTAGTTTAGAACTAAGTAATTAACCATTAATAGCCTCAACCTCTTTTACTTCAGGCAACATACTTTTTAATAAAGATTCTATACCTCCTTTTAAAGTAGCTGTAGAGGATGGGCAGCCACTACAAGAGCCTTTTAAAATAACTTTAACCACACCATCAACATAAGAATCAAACTCTATAGCTCCACCATCACTTTCTACCGCAGGTTTAATGTATTCATCTAAAATTTCAATTACCTTTTTATCAAAATCGGTATATTCTTTTTTTACTGTTTTTTCAATAGCACTATTTTTCTCAACATCATTTTCTCCAGTATTTAAAAACTCCTTTCTTATCACTTCCATACCATCAGAATTAAGATAATTAGCAATAAAATCTCTTAATTCTATCATCACATCTTGCCATTCAATAATTTCAGTTTTAGTTATAGTAACAAAGTTTGCAGAAATAAAAACTCCATTTATAAAAGGAAAAGAAAACAACTTTTCAGCCAAAGGAGATGGTCCTCCAATTCGTTGATTAGCCAATATTTCGTAAGACTTATCATCTAGAATTAACCACCTATTCGCTACAAATTTTAATGTATTTGGATTAGGTGTGCTTTCTGCGTATATCGTGTATGGTGCTTGAGTTGTTTCCATTTATAGAGTTTATGTTACAAAGATAGGCAAGAATTCTTATTAAGAATGAGTATAAACAAGCTTTTTAATTAGTTTTTGATTAATTTTATTGTACGCTAACAACTATCCATGAAAAATACTCCCTTATATTTCCTTCTGTCTTGTTTGTTATTATTTACATCTAATTTAAACGCACAATTAAATTTTGCTCGGAATACTTCTATTTTAGTTCTTAATTCCGTTGGTGACACACTAGAAAACCCTTGGGCTGGTGGATTTAATTCTGTTCAATTCTCTGAAGTTGATTTAGATTTAGATGGCACAAAAGATCTTATTTCTTTTGATAGAACTGGGAATAGGCTAACAACTTTTATCAACGCTGGAACACCAAATTCAGTTACCTATACTTTTAATCCTCAATACATACAGTTTTTTCCAAAAATGACAGGTTGGGTTCTTTTAAGAGACTATAATTGTGACGGGAAAATGGACATTTTTACTTCATTTAGTGGTGGTATAAAGATTTATAAAAATACCTCTAGTGGAACTCTTTCGTTCGCTTTAGCTGACAGCCTACTTAATTCAAATTATCAACCTGATGCTGCCCCTAATTTTATACCTCTATATGTTGCTAGCTCTGATTTGCCAGCAATAGATGATATTGATGATGATGGTGACTTAGACATTTTAACCTTTAGTGCCGCTGGTTCTTATGTAGAATATCATAAAAATTTAACCATTGAAAATAATGGAAATTGTGATAGCTTATCATTCGAATTGCGTAATCGCTGCTGGGGGTTTGTTAAAGAGAGTGCAAGTAATAATAGCGTTACCTTATATGATACCTGTGTTTTTAATAATAATAATCCAGAAGCGGAAGGCGGTGGTCAACATGCTGGTTCTACTCTACTAACATTAGATATAGATGCTAATAATAGTAAAGAATTAATACTAGGAGATGGGTCGTTCAACAACTTAACCCTTTTATACAATAGTGATATCAGTCCTAATTTGAACGCATCTAATATAACTAGTCAGGATACAACTTTTCCATCAAATAATTTAAGCACAACTGCTGCAGACCTTTACGTTTTTCCAGCAGGGTTTTATTTAGATGTAGATAATAATAATATAAAGGACCTAATAATATCAACTAACTTAGGAGGAAGTTGTAAAAACAATAATAATGTATGGCATTATGAGAATAATAACGCTGATAATAATCCCGATTTCAATTTTATCTCTAACTCATTTTTACAAGAAGGAATGATAGAGGTTGGTGAAGGAGCTCATCCGGTTTTTTTTGATTACAATGCCGATGGATTGATGGATATTGTAGTTGGAAATTACGGGGTTTACGATACTTCCTCACCTACAAATTACATTACATCACTCTGGCTTTATGAAAATATTGGGACCATTTCAAATCCTTCTTTTCAATTAATTAATACTGATTATGCCAACATATCAACCATTAACTTGGATATTTTTAGTAATCTGCCGGCACTTAGACTAACACCAACATTTGGTGATATTGATGGGGATGGAGATGAAGATATGTTCATTGGGGATTTTTATGGTTACATCCATTTTTTTGAAAATACAGCGGGAGCTGGAAATACTGCAAATTTTATATTAAATCAAGCACAATATGCAGGAATTGATGTTGGTTTGTTTGCATCACCTCAACTAATAGATTTAAATAGAGATTTATTGCTTGATTTAGTCATAGGAATGAGAAACGGTTACTTTACCTATTATGAAAATACTGGCACAAGTAGTGTTCCTAATTTTTCTTTTGTTACAAGCACGCTCGGTAATGTAAAAACAGTAAGGTATAATGAATTTAATGGTAATAGCATGCCATTTGTTTATGATGATGGAGGAACCTATAAAATGCTTTCAGGTGCAATAAGTGGTTATATCTATCAATTTGGTAATATAGATGGAAATTTAACAGGTACTTTTTCTATAGATTCATCTTTCCAAAATATTTGGGATGGGGCAGCGACATCTGTTAGTTTGTCTGATGTAAACAATGATACCTATTTAGATTTGTTAATCGGAAATTATTCTGGTGGCCTTGCATACTTTCAAGGTGATTTTACAACATCAATAACTCGAGATACAAAAAACAATATCAATAAAATCATTGTCTATCCAAATCCAACTCATAATATTATAACAATAGATTTAGGAAATAATGAACTTACCAATTCTTCTATAGAAATTATGGATTTACTTGGTAATAAGATTTACACCAAAAAGATAGACAATAAGCATATTATGGTAAATCTGGAAAAAATGTCCCAAGGGATTTATATCCTAAAATTTAATAATGATTTTGGCACTACAACTCAAAAAATAATTAAACAATGAGATACTTTATTTTTACGCTAATTCTCTGCAGTTTTCTTTTCGGAAAATTTTGTTATGGTCAACTAAATTTTTTTAGAAATAGTTCTATTGTGGTACTTAACTATAATGGCGACACGCTAAAAAATGCATGGGCAGGCGGATTTAATGCAGTACAATTCTCTGAAATTGATCTCAATTTAGACGGGATAGAAGATTTGTTCGTTTTCGATAGAACTGGAAATAGAATTTCAACATTTATCAATTCAGGTCTACCTAATCAAATTACTTATTTACACGATCCATCTTACGTTCAATTTTTTCCTGGAAATATACACGATTGGGTATTGTTAAGAGATTATAATTGTGATGGTAAGGCTGATATTTTCACCTCTTCTTCTGGTGGAATAGCTGTTTACAAAAACACTTCAACCACTCAGCTTAATTTTACCTTAGAAGTTATTCAATTATTCTCAGACAACCAACCAGATTCAATAACACCAAATTTTATTAACTTATTTGTCAATTCTACTGATGTTCCAGCAATAGATGATATTGATAGTGATGGTGATTTAGATATTTTAATTTCGGGCGTAATTGGCGATCGTATAGAATACCATAAAAACCTCTCTATGGAAAAAAACGGTAATTGTGATAGCCTAGATTTTCAAATAAGAAATAGGTGTTGGGGATATGTTAAAGAAAATCCAACTCAAAATAAAGTTACTTTTTATGACACATGTTCAAATAACATTGCTAATCCTGAAAAAATAATTATTAATGATAAACATGTAGGTGGAACATCTTTGTTTACTTTAGATATTGACGCTAGCAACAGTAAGGATTTGGTGATAGGAGGTAATACATACGACAATTTACTTTTATTAATTAATGATGATGTAAGTCCAAATCTAACAGCTTCATCCGTTTCAATTCAACAAAGTGATTTTCCTGCTCAGAACCTAAGTACTATTCCCTTAAATCTTGAACACTTCCCCGCAGGGTTTTACTTAGATCTTAATAACGATGGTGTTAAAGATTTAATATGTGCGAACAATACCACCTCTTTTGCTAGGAATAATAACAATGTATGGTATTATAATAATAACAATGCCACAAACAATCCTGATTTTAATTTTATTACTAATTCATTTTTACAAGAAGGTATGATAGAAATTGGCGAAGGAGGTTATCCTACATTTTTTGATCATAACAGTGACGGATTAATGGATATTGTTGTTGGTGGATATGGAGATTATAACTCAAGTATTCCTGAATATTACGTTTCATCATTATGGTTATATGAAAATATTGGAACAGTTACAAACCCTTCTTTTCGACTTATTGACTCTAACTATGCTAACGTTAACAACATTAATTTGGATCTCGGTAATAATTCAAAAACACTTTCACTTGCGCCTACTTATGGAGATATAGATGGAGATGGTGACATTGATATGATAATAGGAGATTATATTGGTTTTATTCATTACTTTGAAAATACTGCTGGGGCTGGAAATACTGCCAATTTTATTCTTAATCAAGCCCGATATGCAGGCATCGATGTAGGGTATGATGCTACACCGCAATTAATTGATTTAAACCGAGATTTGTTACTCGATTTGGTAATAGGAAATGAAAATGGTCTTTTCAGTTATTACGAAAACATTGGTACAGCTAGCGTCCCTAACTTTTCATTTATAACCGACTCTTTAGGTAAAGTGAGCACTAGGAGGTTTTTTGAATTTACTGGAAATAGTGTTCCATTTATTTATGATGATGCTGGGGTGTATAAAATGTTCTCTGGAGCAGCAAACGGTTATATTTATCTATTTGAAAATATAGATGGCAACCTAACGGGTACTTTTTCTGTAGATTCATCTTTTAAAGGTATTTGGGAAGGTATTTACTCAACTGTTAGTTTAGCAAACATTAATAATGACGCATATCCTGATTTATTAATTGGGAATTATTCGGGAGGCGCCTCCTATTACCAAGGAAGTCTGTTTACAGATTATGAGACCACAACACAAAATAATTTGTTTGACAAAATTAATGTTTATCCTAACCCAACAAATAATACAGTTAATATTGATTTAGGAAAAAATGACATCAGCAATTCCTCTGTTGAAATTATAGATTTATTGGGTAAAACTATTTTTATCCAAAACGTAGTAAATAATTCCATTGTTGTAAACCTACAAGGATTATCACAGGGTATATATTTAATCAAATTTACTAATAGTAAAGGCAGTAGTGCTCAAAAAATTATCAAACATTAAAATTTCTATCCCCCTCTAAACCCGTTAATTAACGTTAATTTAACAATAACAACTCGCTTTATTCGTAACTTTACGGTAGCTGTGAAAACATTATTTAAAAATATTACCGCCATTTTTATGATATTAATTTTGTTAGTATCGACACTTCAATTTAGTGTTTATAAAATGGAGTGTTTAATGAGTGGTAAAACTAAAATTAGTTTATCTGATTTTGAAGATTGTAACAAAACAACTGATGGAGATTGTTCTGTTTCAGAACAATGTTGCTGTTTTCATGAAATGACATTTGATTTAGATTATGACACTAAAATAAGTGTATCACAATTTAAAGTCGTTAATACTTCCATTTTAATAAAACATATAAACTTAATTAAATTAAAGTCTTTTTACCAAAAGGTAGATTTTAATTTCTTCACTAATCTTCCACCTCCCAGTGGTTATGAACTTCTTAAGATAGTTCAGGTATTTCGATTATGATTCTTTTGTGCTTAATCCGATAGGATTGAGCATATGCTATAGTAATAGCACTATAAGATAATTTAATGTTCATCTTATAATTAAGAATAATGAAAAATAAAATAATAATAACGTTTACATTTTTGTTGTTAATACTTTCAGTAAATGCTCAAAAAAGTATTAAAGGCTATGTATTTGAGAAGCATCTACACGATAAAAAAAATCGTGAAAAAGCTATCCCTTTTGCTAATATTTATTGGCAAAATACTACTATAGGAGTTGTTGCAGATGAAAATGGAAAATTTGAGATAATTGAACCCGAAAATTATCCAGCTAATTTAATAGTAAGTTTCGTGGGATATCAATCTGACACAATCTCCCTAAATTCTTATCAAAACAAAATTACTATTGAACTCAAAAGCATGGTTAACCTAAGTGAGTTTGAAGTAATAGAAAAACATGCAAGCACCTTTATCAACACAATAGATCCCTTACATATTGAAACATTAACATCTAAGGAATTCACAAAAGCTGCGTGTTGTAATATTTCTGAAAGTTTTGAAACTAATGCCTCAGTAGATGTAAATTTCACTGATGCTGTGACTGGAACAAAAAAAATTCAAATGCTTGGCTTAGATGGTATTTACACTCAAATTCAATTTGAGAATCTTCCGTTAGTGAGAGGCTTATCATCGGCCTATGGTTTAAATTTTATCCCTGGAACTTGGGCAGAATCTATCCAAATAAAAAAAGGAGCTGGCTCTGTTTTAAATGGATATGAATCCATTACTGGACAAATAAACATTGAAATCCTAAAGCCTGACGCAGCCGAAAAGCTTTTTATAAATGGATATGGAAACATGAGAGGTAGGGCTGAATTAAACATTCATGGGGCTCAAAAAATAAATGAAAAATGGTCTAGCTTAACATTTGCTCATGTCAGTAATCAAAGTTTAAGTTTTGATAAGAATAATGATAATTTTGAAGATCAACCTTTAAAAACTCAATACAACTTTTTTAACAGATGGAAGTACGTGGGCAAAAAACGAATGTTTCAAGTTGGGGTGAGAGGAGTTTATGAAGACATGGCATCCGGTCAAATTAAAGCAAATGAAAGAGAACCTTTGTATTACATTGGTGTTAAATCACAACAATTAGAGCTTTTTACAAAAAATGGCTTTTTGTTTCCTGACAAGCCCTACAAAAGTATTGGACTCCTAAACACTATTCGATTTCATGACCATCAATCTACCTACGGACCTAAATCTTATGATGCACAGCAAATAAGTGGCTATTTAAACCTTATTTATCAAACCATAATTGGCACCACAGACCATAGTTTAAAATATGGTGCAAGTTGGGTTTATGATAATTATGATAAAAACTTAAATGCCTCTTATAAATTTGGTAAAATAGAAAGTGTGCCAGGTATATTTGCAGAATATGCCTACAACGCTCAGAAAAAAACAGCTTTAGTTTTAGGGTTAAGAGGCGATTACCACAATACTTATGGTGCATTTATTACTCCAAGAGCTCATTATAAATATAATTTTACTAACCAATCTGCTTTCAGGTTGTCAGTTGGTAGGGGGTTTAGAACTGCTAATCCAATCATTGAAAATTCTGCTGCAATGGCTAGTGCAAGAACCATTATTTTAAGTAATGATTTACAACCTGAAATTGCTTGGAATTATGGAACAAGTGTTACCCATCTATTTCAATTAGGTAAAAAAGATATGGGTTTGTCTTTTGATTATTATTATACCGACTTCAATAATCAAGTAGTGATGGATTTGGAAAACCCAAGAGAAATTTCCTTTTACAACTTATCTGGTAAATCATATTCCCATAGTTTACAAGCGGAGTATAATATTGAAATTACCAAAGCGTTAGAATTAAAAGCTGCCTACAAATGGTATGACATCAAAACCACATATAATGGAGAATTGAAAACAAAACCTTTAACGCCTAAAAACAGAGTATTGGTTAATGTTGGTTACATCACTAATTTTGATAAATGGAAATTCGACTTAACCGGCAATTGGTTTGACATGAGTAGAGTTCCTAGTACAGTTGGTAACTCACCTGAAAATGTAGTGAATAGCAAATCTGAAGCTTTTCATACCGTTAATGGTCAAATAACCCGAGCATTTAAAAAGTTTGAAATCTATTCTGGTGTTGAGAATATATTCGATTATAAACAAGCAAATCCGATAATAGCTGCTAATGACCCAAATGGCTCAAATTTTGATGCTTCATTAATATGGGGTCCAATAATGGGTCGTAACGTCTATTTCGGATTTAGATATAAAATTAAATAACAGGTTATGCCTGAAATAATTGATAAAAATTTAAAATATTAAAGACATGAAAAATTTAGTAATCATAATTATAACATTGTTCGCATTTAGCCATCAAGATATAATGGCACAAAAAACAAAAAAAACTGAAACAGTAGTTATCAAAACTTCTACTCAATGTGGAATGTGTAAAGAACGAGTAGAAACAGCAATGGCTTATGAAAAAGGAATTGTTTCTTCTAATTTAGATATTGAAAAGGCAGAGTTAACAGTGGTATATAAACTAGAAAAAACCTCTCCGGAAAAAATTAG
>JBFIEB010000042.1:0-13969 GCA_041603555.1 Vicingaceae bacterium | reverse complement strand
TTATCGATATTTCCTACTCGCTTTACATCACCTACCATTCCCGCATTATTTACCAATACAATTTTATCAGTATTTTCAAGTTTAGGGAATTGAAAACCTAAAACTTGATCTAAATCACTTAAATCTATCTCAACATGTGTATAATTTGAGTGAAGTGTATTATTAGTTCTGGCCAATCCATAAACTACATTGCGGTTATCCTTTAACAATAATTCAGTTAGTGCTTTCCCCAAGCCTTTACTCGATCCTGTTATAAAAAAATAGTTCATTTTAGTTGAGTGCGTTTTTTAAATCAGTTATCAAATCTTCAACATCTTCTACTCCAACACTTAATCTGATGAGCGTATCAACCACTCCTGTTTTTTCTCTTTCTTCTTTTGGAATGGCAGCATGAGTCATGGTTGCTGGATGCCCAATTAAAGATTCTACTCCACCTAAAGACTCTGCCAGAGCAAAAATTTCTACCTTTTTAACAAGAGCTAAAGCATCTTCTAATTTATTTCCAACAAGTGTAAATGAAACCATTCCCCCAAAATCTCTCATTTGTCTTTTTGCAATTTCATGATTAGGATGGTTTTCAAAACCTGGCCAATATACCTTATCTATCTTTGGATGTGTTGCTAAAAAATTGGCAATCACTTTCCCGTTTTCACAATGCCTTTGAACCCTTAAATGCAAGGTTTTAATTCCTCTTAACACCAAAAAAGAATCCTGAGGGCCACAAACTGCTCCACTACTGTTTTGTATTCTGTAAATTTCGTTAGCTAATTCCTCATCATTACAAATTAATGCTCCCATTACCACATCAGAATGACCTCCCAAATATTTAGTGACGGAATGCATGACCACATCAGCCCCTAAATCTAAAGGGTTTTGTAAATATGGTGTTGCAAATGTATTATCTACAGCTAACAAACAATTATTAGCTTTTGCTACTTTTCCAACAGCTTCAATATCTATAATATTCATCATTGGATTGGTTGGCGTTTCTACCCAAATCAATTTAGTGTTCGCATTTATTTTAGCTTCAATTTCAGAAGTATCATGCATAGAAACAAAATGGAATTTGATGCCATATTTCTCAAAAATAGTAGTGAAAATTCGATATGAACCTCCATATAAATCATTCGTAGAAATTACCTCATCACCGGGGTTTAATGTTTTTATTAAACAGTCCATAGCAGCTAAACCGGAACCAAAACAAGCTCCATATTTGCCATTTTCTATTGCCGCTAAATTTTTTTCCAATGCATGCCTAGTAGGATTTTGCGTTCTAGAGTATTCATATCCTTTGTGATTGCCAACACCATCTTGAACATAAGTTGATGTTTGATAAATAGGAGTCATAATTGCTCCAGTTGCAGAGTCATACTCCAATCCCGCGTGAAGTACTTTGGTTCCAAATTTCATATTTTGATTGCCCATTTTATTGTAGTTTGTTAAGAGGGTTAAAAGTAATTATTCTTATTTAAAACAAAAAAGAGCCTCTAATTAAAGAGGCTCCGAGGTTCATTGATTTAAGCATAAATCAAGTATCAATATTTGCGTACTTCGCATTGGTTTCAATAAACTCTCTACGAGGTGGGACATCATCACCCATTAGCATAGAGAAAGTATGGTCTGCAGAAGCTGCACTTTCTATGGTAATTTGTCTTAAAGTTCTAAATTCTGGATTCATTGTGGTTGCCCATAATTGTTCGGCATTCATTTCTCCTAAACCTTTGTAACGTTGTACATGTACACTACTTTCCTTCCCTTCTCCTTTCATTTCTTCGATAAATTTATCTCTTTCATCATCATTCCAGCAGTAACGACTATCTTTTCCTTTCTTAACTAAATAAAGTGGTGGTGTAGCAATATAAATGTATCCACTCTCCACTAATTCAAACATATGACGGAAAAAGAAGGTTAAAATCAAGGTCTCAATGTGAGAACCGTCCACATCAGCATCACACATAATAATCACTTTATGGTACCTTAATTTTTCGGTATTTAACGCTCGTTCATCTTCTTCTGTTCCAATTCTAACTCCTAAAGCCGTATAAATATTTTTGATTTCTTCGTTATCAAAAATCTTATGCTGCATGGCTTTTTCAACATTTAATATCTTACCTCTTAATGGCATAATAGCCTGAAAATGTCTATCTCTACCTTGCTTGGCTGTTCCGCCTGCAGAATCTCCCTCTACTAAATAAATTTCACATTCAGAAGGATCTTTCGAAGCACAATCTGATAGTTTTCCGGGTAATCCAGACCCAGACATTACATTTTTACGCTGCACCATTTCACGCGCTTTACGCGCTGCATGACGTGCTGTTGCTGCTAATATAACTTTCTGAACAATTTGTCTAGCATCATTTGGATTTTCTTCCAAATAATTCTCAATCATTTCACTTACAGCCTGACTTACTGGAGCTGTAACTTCTCTATTTCCTAATTTAGTCTTTGTTTGACCTTCAAATTGAGGTTCTTGCACTTTTACAGAAACAATAGCCGTCAATCCTTCTCTAAAATCGTCTCCAGAAATCTCAAATTTTAATTTGGAAAGCATTCCTGATGAATCAGCATATTTTTTTAATGTATTGGTTAACCCTCTTCTAAACCCTGAAAGATGTGTTCCTCCTTCATGTGTATTAATATTATTAACATAAGCATGAATATTTTCTGCATAAGAAGTATTATAAATCATGGCTACCTCAACTGGTATCCCGTTTTTTTCGCCCTCCATACTAATCACTTCAGAAATTAACGGCTCTCTAGTTTCATCTATGTATCGCACAAATTCTGATAATCCTTCATCTGAATGGAAAACCTCTGTTTTAAATTCTCCATTATCGTCTTTATCCCTTTTATCAGTCATGGTTATTGTAATTCCTTTGTTAAGGAAAGACAATTCACGCATCCTATTCGCTAGTGTTTCATAGCTGTATTCTCTAAGCTCAAATATTGTTTTATCTGGCGTAAAAGTCACTTGAGTTCCTCTTTCATCTGTAGTTCCAGTTTCTTTTACAGGAGCTAATGCTACGCCTTTTGAATATTCTTGTTCGTATACTTTGCCATTTCTATAAACTACTGCATGTAAGTGCTCAGATAAGGCATTTACACAGGAAACACCTACACCGTGTAATCCACCAGAAACTTTATATGAATCTTTATCAAATTTACCACCCGCACCAATCTTAGTCATTACCACCTCTAAAGCGGAAACACCTTCTTTTTTATGCATGTCAACAGGAATACCTCTCCCATTATCTTTAACTCCAACGGAGTTATCTTCATTTATCCAAACTGAAATGGTATCACAATGACCAGCTAAGGCTTCGTCAATTGAATTATCAATTACCTCATACACCAAATGGTGCAACCCCCTCACCCCAACATCACCAATATACATTGATGGACGCATTCTAACATGCTCCATCCCTTCTAATGCCTGAATGCTATCAGCTGAGTAATCTTTCTTTTTTTCTTTGCTCATAATTTGTCTTTATTTTTGCTCCTTTTTGAAGCTAAACAAATATACTTAAAAGCGCTATTTTTATTGCAGTTTTAGTGGAATTAAAAGAGGGTATTTATTAACAATTTTTAAGGCAAATTGTTGATAGTTTTTTAGGCCGAACAAGGGATTCTTAAATCAAGAAAAGTTAAGTGCCATTTGCCTTCTATTTTGGAGAAATAAAAAGTAAAATTAGAAGTGTTTACAACTGTAATATTTATTGTTTTTGCTAAAAATTCAATGGCTTCAATTTCTTTTTCATTGAGGTTAGCATAATTCCAAATTTGAGATTCTAATAATGGATTTATTTCTTGTGCAAAACAACCTTGCTTATCATAAATATTTTCATCACAAATTACTTTTGGTAAAGTTTCAAAAATTGGTTCTTTCATTATTTCGATAGACACTAATTCGAATAAATTTTTATTAGTTGATTTTAAATGAAACCTTTTAACATCATACATTTTACTAATTATCGGCAATGCTCCAGATGATTCAATAATGTACAAACCAAAATCTTTATGGATAAATGAATTGAATAAACTATCATTATGTGTGCCAATAGCATCAACAATAGCTGAATAACAATTTAAGAAAACGTTATCAGGTTTAATATTTTTCTCATTTTGTATGGTATTTCCAACTTGACCTAAAGTATCATTAACAGTTGTTTTTTCATGTGAACCTGCACCAAGGCGATTAATAATTTCACTTTCTTCTTTTGGCTTATCTAAAGAACAACTTATCAATAAAACTATAATTATTGCTGCCCAATTTTTCATTTGATTAACTCTTGAATTGGTTTTCCTGTACAAGCACTTGGAGGTTGCACCTCCATTAACAAGGAAAGTGTAGCAGCAATGTCTGGAATAAAGATTTCTCTATTTGTTTCACCTTTTTTAATTCCAGTACCATACCACAACAGAGGAACATGGGTATCGTAATTATATGGAGAACCATGGGTTGTTCCAGTAGAATATCCAGCCGGTATCCAGCCGGATTCTAATACATAGAGGACATCACCCGAACGTACTTGATGAAACCCTCTTTGTACATTGCCTAAAATTCTATCACTAAATTCTGATGATTTTAAATTAGTTGCAGTTACCACCTTTGCCACTCCTTTTTGGGTAAGAATAAATCTAGCTATCGCGTTTTCAATCGCAACAACATTCCAATTGTTGTCGTTAATATATTGATGATTTAAAAACACTTGATAATTGGATACATTCATTATTAAGGTATCCGTATCGTACTCTTTTTTTAAGTGTTCCTTTAAGTCTTTTGTCAGTTTATCATTATCAAAATATCCTGCAGCTATATTATTGTCTATCAAATACTGAGGAACATTCACTGCTCCATGATCTGCTGTTAAAAAAATCAAAACATCCCCTTTTTCAAAGTTTTTTTCTAGATAGTTTAATACCTCTTCTAAATCTTTATCCAATCTTAAATAAGTATCTTCTACTTCAATAGACATAGGCCCGTATTGGTGTCCGATATAATCTGGAGATGAAAAGCTGACCGTTAAGAAATCAGTAAATCTATCTTTCCCTAATTCCTCTCCCTTAATTGCTCCCATAGCTAGTTCTTTTAAAATGGTATTTCCGAAAGGAGTAAATTTTATTAAGCTGTAATTTAAATTGGCGCTCCTCAAAGCAGGCAAATCATGAGGGAAAACTGGGGAATTTTCTGAATTAAAAACACCTTCATAAGGATTGTTATCGGCAATACTTTCTGTGTATTCAGCTATTGGAAGAAGTGTTTCCCATTTAGTATTTAAATATTTATCTGAGTTGTTTTGTTTATTTACTTTTTGTACCCATTCAGGTAGTTCGTTCATGTAAAAAGAACTTGTAATCCATTTTCCAACATCCCCACCTTCATACCAATAAGCAGCATTAGCTTTATGACCAGCAGGTAAAATTGCTCCTCGATCTTTTATTGATATTCCGATAACTTTTCCTTTATTGTTGGTAGCTAATTTTAGTTCATCAGTTATAGTAGTACTTAGTATATTTTTTGGAGACATTTTTCCATAGATAGAATTACTTCCAACAGTATTGGCCATATAATCACCCGTACAATACATAGTATTATTTGTTGCTTTATTATACCATGTGTTAGAAATTATTCCATTATTTTCTGGCGTAGTTCCAGTATAAATAGATGCATGACCTGGCCCTGTGTATGTCGGCATATAATTGTAGTTAGCATTTTTACAATTAAAACCTTCATTAACTAATTTTTTAAATCCTCCATCTCCATACTTATCCCAAAAACGAGTGAGATAATCATAACGCATTTGGTCAACAACTATTCCAATAACTAACTTCGGTTTTTTCTTTTGAGCAATAGAAAAAAATGGAATAATAAGTAGAAACAAGATAACTATCCTTCTCATTGTGATTGGCTTTTTAAGATAAAAAATATTAATGATACGCCTACCAAAACACTAATTACAATATTTAATAAGGCTATGATGTAGTTACCTTGCTTAATCAATTCAAAAGTTTCTATACTAAATGTAGAAAATGTGCTAAACCCACCGCAAAACCCTGTAATAACAAATAATTTTAATGCTGTATTTCCAGGAATTTTACCACTAAAATAAATTACTGCAATAGCTAAGATTATGCAACTCAATGTATTCGAAACAAAAGTTCCTAAAGGGAAATTAGTATCCGTTAATCTTAAAGATAATTTAGATATTCCGAATCTACATACACTCCCTATTCCGCCACCTATAAATACAGCCAAAATATTTGTTATCATATATTATCTAGTTTTAGATTTAATTTATTGTTTACGTATTTCATGAGCCAAAACACTAATATACCAACAATACTTCCAAGTATTGCTCCACCTATAATATCTCCAGGGTAGTGAACTCCAACATAAATTCTACTGTATGAAACTAATGCTGCCCAAAACAACATGAGTGGCAAGATATATTTATAATTACTTTTTAATAAATATCCGGAAAAAATGGCAAACGCAAAACTATTAGCAGCGTGAGAAGAAACGAAACCAAATTTTCCTCCGCATCCGTCAACAACATGCACCAAACCGGATAAATCAATTTCATGACAAGGTCTCAATCGCTCAAATACATCTTTAAATAACTTAACAGAAGTTTGGTCACTTATTAAAAACAATAACCCAATAAAAATTCCAACATAAAACACCCTCCATTTAAACTTTAAAAAAGTCAGGTAAAATAGAAATATGTATAAGGGAATCCAAAATATTTTGCTAGTAATCCAATGGAAAATCACATCAAAAGTTGGAGAATGAATCCCGTTTAAAAACAGAAATAAATTTATATCTATATCAATAATGGATGAAAGGATAAGGCTAAGTTTTTGTGCTGAACAAAAATAACTAAAAAATCCCCGATAAATTTATCGGGGATTGTAATTATAAACCGTCATTGCAAGAACCAAGCAAACTTATCTATATGAGTGAGATTACTTCGTTACGTTTTATTGCATTCGCAATGTCGGTTCTATTTTACTGTTTCACCATCTTTTTGGTAACAATTAACTCTCCATCAGCGATAAGGCTATAGGTGTAAATCCCGTTCTGAAGGTTTTCGCCATAAATCGTTAATTTGCCTTCTCCTCTTTCATCAATCTCAACTTGCTTAATGATTCTACCATTCATATCATAAAACAATAATTAAGCATTGGAAACATCTTCCGGTATGGTATAGGTAATGGTGGTTTTCTCTTTAAAAGGATTCGGAAGGTTTTGCAGTAAAATAATTGCGTTCAAATTATTTAATTCTACGTCAGGTGAAATAATTCTATTGCCACCTCCATTGCCGTTTCCATTTCCACCACCATGCCCATTACAAATTCCTGTATTTCCCAGGCAATCCTCCATTTCAGCTAATCTAGCTTCCATTTCATTCATAATAGAATCTTGCTCTTTTATAGCCTCAATTAATAAAGCGTTAATTCTTGCATAATCCATAGTATAAGCTCCTAGAGTTGAGTCAAAAACAACTGCTTCTGTTAACACAGTATCAACGTTTTGAGCTATCAAACCAACTTGACGTGCTGTAGGTAAATTTAACACTGGGAAAGAAGAATTATCAAAATCAAAATAAACACCATTAATGCTTTTAACTTTTTCCAAAGCACCTGTTATCGGAGAAATATTTGTTTTTAAATTTATATCGGATACTGCCAAAATACCACCAGAGGCAAAAACATCACCATTAACTTCTAACATACCGTTTGTTGTAGTAAAACCACAAACATTAGGTTCGTTATTAGGAGATAATGGATCTAGACCCATAAATCCAATTGTTACTTCTCCACCTGAAGCAGGAACACAAATAGCTATGTTATCTTGACCAAAACTTGTTTCGGTTTCAAACCATCCAGCTATAGGCGTGCAATCACCTGGTGCATTAGCACCAATAGTTTTTGCAAATATTCCGATTGAACTACCATTTCCTGTATTAACATCAGCATCATCACGGTTTAAAACATAAATCCCTGTAGAACCAGTGGTATTTGTATTTTGGTTAACAGATAATTTTGCTGCTAAAGGGGTAAAGCAATTAGTTCCAATACCAACGTTATCGCCAGTAATTGGACCTCCGAAACCTGAAAAATGGAAATCATTTCCACCTAACTGTATTTCATTATCAACAGTTAATACGGCTGGGAAAAGGCTTCCACATGGTGTTCCAAATCCTCCAATAATAGAAGTGGCATCTCTCCAATGAACTCTATTGAGGTCTGTTGGGTCAGCGACTAGAATCATGTTTAGAATATCATTTTGGGTTAATTGTCTAATTCTTAAATCACCATCAATGTCTAATTTAGCATTAATCGCAAATGGTAGAGTAACAGCAGAAAAATCTCCAATACCAACCATCGTAGGATTACCTGCTAAAGTAGTACCAGTGTTGGGAACAATTCTAGCAGATTCATTACTATTAGTATAAAAAATAAGAGGTAAAAATTCTTGTTGCCTTACATGAGCTGTTCCAGTACCTGTAATACCAATACGAAAACCATCTGTAACAGTTTGCCCAGTACCTGTTTGGTTTGTAATTTGCATCCAGGTATCTTTAGCTTGGTCTCGACTCATGTGCATTAAAGATTGTGGTCTTACATACAAGCCAGCAGGAGGACCAGCTCCAAAAGTATTTCCAAGACCCATTTCACCAGTTCCAGTAAAACGTGCTATATGCAAGCCGTCTAAGTCATTATTAGTAGATAAATTTGTGCTAATTGAAGAAGCCGTTGAAGCATTTCCAGCAGAAAACCTAAACACCATATCATCGGGCCCGTAAATACCCACATTTGGATCATTACTCCAATTAATGACAAATTCATTTATATTATTGGATGTTTGTACAGATCGAATTCCGATGTAACCTAAATCTGTTTGATCACTAAAAGTAATACCGGTTCTCATCCATGGCCTATAACCTCCCGGAAAAACGAAATCACTTGCCAGAGTTTCACCATTTAAATGCAATAGAGAAAAAGGACCTACGTCTTGCCAAAAACCAGTTGGATGACCAAAACCAGTACTATTTGGACCTATACCCATAAAGCCACTGGTATTAACATTAAAGCCGTTTATGTTTGGGAATCTAGCACCATTTCTTATGCCTCTATTTGTTCCTGCTGTATAAGTGTAAATGGGACTATTCCACATCGTACCATGTATGTTGGCATTAAGGGGAGTTGTACCAACTGGGAAATTACCACCCCTATACCAGGCTGCATTAGCTCGTGCAGCTGGTCCTCCAGTAGGAGGCGCTCCTTGAGGTGGTAATTGAGCAAATATGGAACTACTAAGAAAAAGTGTTCCGATTAATAATTTAATCTGTTTCATTTTGTTAAAGTTTTTCTACCTTAACAATTGTATAAATCCTTTATATATATCTTCTTCTGTTTTAACAACGTAGTAATAAGTTCCAGATGGAACTTCATTACCAGCAGTTGTTCTACCATCCCAAAACGCATCATTATTACTTTCAAATAACTTTTCTCCCCACCTATTAAATATTTCTGTTTTGATAATAGGAAAATTAAGATGGAATAAATCATTTATTCCATCTCCATTGGGTGTAATTATGTTTGGTATAATTACCTCAAACTCTTTTTCTATTAGTTCTACGCCATCTATATAATAATAACTTTCAGGTGAGATAAAAATATCATTATGTGTGTTTAATGTGTCAGCTACTGTTAAGCTATCTTCAAAATAACCTATAGTCAAATACTCTTCATTGCCATCAGCTATAAATTCTCCTTCAATTTTTGTCCAACCTAAACTGTCCGTGATTATTCCATTTTGGTTAACTACTTGCGGAAATGCCACAATAGGATTAAAATTATTTCCATTAAAATCATTAGTACTAAATAAAGCACCTATTTTTTCAACAGAATAATTAAATCCATTATATGAAACATGAAATGTAAAATAATATTTTTTACCCATAATTAATGGCTGAATTAATTTAGTTTGAAGATATTCTCTATAGCTAAAATCAATCCCAGAGGCGTTATTAATTACCCATGCAAATAGACCACAATACCCACTACCATTAAAAGGTTGTTGATAGCCTAATAAATTCTGAGGTACACCAGCTAATTGAAATGTTGAAAGATTATTGCATACATTAAAATAATCGGATGTCCCTAGTTTAGTTGGAGCAGTCCAACCCAAACAATGTTCTATTTGTAAATCACCAATAGTCGATGGATTTGAGGGGCAAGTATCAAATATTTCAAAACCTCCGTTAAAAACAAGGTTTTGAGCATTACTAATTGTAGCACTAATTATTAGTAAAAGAAATAATATGCATAAAGGTTTATACAATTGTTAAAGTTAATTTATATAAAATTAGTTAATTGTTGCTCATTTTACTTAAACTCTAAAATAAGCAAAAAAGTTGCTTTGAGTAACAGCCTTGCTATTAGAAAAGCACTAGTTTTGGTAGTTAATTTGTAAAATAGGGAACCTCCTTTTGTGTTAAATGCCCTACAAATTGCAAAAAAAAAAAACCGTAATCTGCAAGTATTTTCAAAAAAGTTTTCAACTACATATTTATACGTAAGTGTTTATACTTAAAGGTTTGGAGCAAATTTAATTAGCTACTATTTTTTCATTTCTAAGCCCTATAGCGGTGTTGTTTAATTGGTGTAAAACTCCTTCGCAGGTGCGAGTTTAATCTCTTACATTTGTATTTAGCTATGGAAACAAACAGCAAATTTTCTAAAAATCAAAAATTAAAGAGTAAAAAAGCTATTGATTTACTTTTTAAAAATGGGCAATCGATAAGCAGCCCACCCATTCATGCTATTTACCTTTTAAAAAAAGAATTGAATGGGGTTTCGATTAATATGGCTGTTAGTGTTCCCAAAAAGAATATAAAATTAGCTGTAAATAGGAATTTAATAAAAAGGCGAATTCGAGAAGCTTATCGAATTAATAATTCAGAGTTGAAAAAAAGTCTTTTAGAAAAAGAAATTGAAATTAACCTAATGCTCATTTATACGGCTAAACAAATTTTAGATTATAAAGAAATTGAAGACAAAATAAAAGTAATTTTAACGCGTTTAATTGACTTGAGTGAAGTGGTTAGTGAGTAAAATATTTGTTGTTATCATCCGATTTTATCAATTAAGTATTTCTCCTATTTTGGGTCAAAATTGTAGGTACACACCAACATGTTCTCAATATAGTGTTGAAGCCATAGAAAAACATGGACCATATAAAGGCGGATGGTTTTCGATTAAACGTATTTTTTCTTGTCATCCTTGGGGAGGGCATGGTCATGATCCAGTTCCATAAATATGGAATAGAAATTGCTAGTAAAATGAAAAGAAATTTTAAATTATGAAAAAACAATTGACAAAAATAGTTGTGATTATTTCTATTGCAACAACATCAATTTTTACATTCGGTTTTGCCGATAACTACTTTGAAGTATCTAAAAACCTTGACATTTTTGCTACCTTGTTCAGAGAGTTAAACATCTACTATGTTGATGATGCTAACCCTGGAGACTTAATGAAAACAGGAATTGATGCTATGTTAGAGTCGTTAGATCCTTACACGAATTACATTCCTGAATCTAGAATGGAGGATTATAAGATGATGACCACAGGTCAATACGGGGGAATTGGTGCGCTAATCCAAACCCAAGGCGATAAAGTTGTTATTTCAGAGCCATATGAGGGTTTTGGTGCAGATAAAGCAGGTCTTATGGCTGGAGATAAAATTATTAAGATTGATGGCAATGAAGCTGTTGGAAAATCTTCTGATGAGATTCGTGAGTTTTTATTAGGTGAAGCAGGAACCACAGTAGAGATAGTTATTGAAAGACCTGGAACTGAAGGGACTCTTACTAAAATAGTAACACGTGAAGAAGTGAAAATTAAGGATGTACCTTATTTTGGAATGATAGGTGATAGTGTAGGATATATTAGATTAACAGGATTTACAGAATCTGCGAGTTCAGAAGTAAAAGCTGCATTGAAAAACCTCAAAGAACAAAACGCAAAATCTATAGTAATAGATTTAAGAGGTAATGGTGGTGGTCTTTTAAGAGAGTCCGTAAATATTGTTAACTTTTTTGTAGAAAAAGGAACCCCTGTTGTAAGCACAAAAGGAAAAATTAAAGATTGGGATAAAGAATATAAAGCGTTATCTATGCCTATAGATACCGATATTCCATTAGCAATATTGGTTAATAGTAGTTCTGCATCAGCATCAGAAATTGTTTCAGGCTCCTTACAAGATAATGACAGAGCTGTAATCTTAGGTTCTTTATCCTATGGTAAGGGATTGGTTCAACAAGTAAGGCCACTTAGTTATAATTCTAAATTAAAAGTTACTGTTGCTAAATATTATACCCCAAGTGGAAGGTGTATTCAAAAGTTAGATTATTCTCACAGAAATGAAAATGGAAAAGTTGATGAAATTCCAGATTCATTAATTACTGAATTTAAGACATTGAATAGCAAAAGAAGTGTTTTTGATGGTAAAGGTGTTGCTCCAGATGTGAAAGTTAAAAGCAAAGAGTTGAGTGATATTTCAGTTAGTTTACTACAGAAAAATTTGTTTTTTGGGTTTGCAACTGAATATAGATTAAAGCACGAAAAAATTAGTGGAGCAAAAGATTTTTTATTAACTAATGAAGAATATGAGAGCTTTGTTAATTACCTTTCTGATAAAGAATATGAATACACTACAGAGAGTGAAGATCTTCTCGTAAAATTAGAAGAAGCTGCTAAAGAAGATAAATATTTTGATGATGTAAAAACAGAATATGAGGCTTTAAAAAATAAGTTAAATCACAATAAAAAAAGTGATTTATATAAATTTAAAGCTGAGATAAAGCAAATATTAGAAAGTGAAATTGTATCTCGTTATTATTATCAAAAAGGGCAAATTGAAGTTTCACTAAAATATGATCCTGTTTTGGATGAGGCTATCAAAACGTTAAATGATAGAAAATTATATAAATCTATATTAGCAGGAACTAAATAATTTATTTCTCTTTTTTGAAACCTATGAATAGGTGTTTAAAAAATGATTTAGGATATTTCTCAATTTTATCAAATCCAAGTTTTATATCTCTTCCAGAATGGGGTATATGGCTTGTCCTAAATATATAGTCCCATATACTGAGTGATATTCCAAAATTACTGCCATATGGTTTTTCTTCTAACATTTCATACGAATGATGCCAAATATGCATTTTCGGGTTATTTAAAATGTATTTTAAAGGACCGTAGCTCCATCCAATATTAGCGTGATTGATGTGTCCAATAGCAATAGCTACATAATAAACAATAAATGCTTGCTCAGGATGAAACCCCCCAATAAGCATTATCATGATATATTTCATTGGGGAGTAAAATACATTTTCCATCCAATGATAACGTAAATGCGCAGCAAAACCCATTTGCTCTACTGAATGATGGACTTTATGGAAACGCCAAAGAATGCTAAATCGATGTAACATTACATGAGTAAACCATTGTATAAAATCTGTAGCTACGAAAAAGATGAGTAATTGCAACCATTCTGGATAGTCTTGGATATTAATTATTGCTAAATCAGATAAATTTCCGCCAAATAAATCAGTAAAAACTTGGGCAGTTAGATTACAAAAAGCAATAAAAATTACAAGATTAAATATGAAAAAATTGAAGAACATGTAAAAAGTGTCAACCCAAAAATCTCTTCTTATTTTGGGTTGGCTCTTCCTCCAGGGAAATAAAATTTCTAATAACCAAACAATTAATGACAATACAATTAACCACCAAAAGTAATTTTGATACCATGGCTTACTTTGAAAGGTAATTTCGGACCAAAGATAGTTGGCATAACCACTAAATGATTGAACGAATAATTGGTAATAATCTAGATTTTCGATGTTTGCAGCAACAATGATTGGCTCTGTAGCACCTGAATCTATTGGTAATA
>JBFIEB010000041.1:0-13982 GCA_041603555.1 Vicingaceae bacterium | reverse complement strand
TTACTATAATCTTTAGAAAAGGATTGGACTATTTTACCATAGATATCTCTAATTTCAATATCTAAAAGGTCATCGTGAGGCATGAGCAATTGAATATTAAATTGATTGTTTGCTGGGTTAGGATAAGAAGATACGACAGTAAATTCCTTCATTTCTTCCGGTACAATAACAATTACATCAGAGTAAGAATGCTCTCCATTAAAATTAACTTGTTTTAAACGATAATAACTAGTTTTAATAGCGCTTGGTGAAAGGTCATTAAAACTATAGTCTAATACTTCTACACTATTTCCAGCACCCTCAACTAATCCTATTTTCTCATAATCTTTTCCGTTAGCGCTTCTTTCGATTTCAAAATGTGAGTTATTAATTTCAGATCCTGTAGCCCATTTTAATTCATTGTAGCCATTTTTAGCTTTACCTTCAAAACTTAGTATTTCAACAGGCAGTGGAGCACATATAATACTTGCTGTACCAAAGAAATTTAGCGGAACAGTGGTTAATGCACTACTGAAGTTAGAAAAGCAAATAACAAATTGATCACCTGCAACAACATTTAGCGTAGGTTCAAAGTTACCAGCAGCACCGCCAGCTGGAGGTATAGTAGCTATACCAGTGAATCCAGCACAAGGAGCATTCCAATTACATCTAACTGGTGCAAGTGTGTTTCCTACAATATCAGCACAAGCAGTAGCATCATAAGGCCACATTATCCAATCATAACAGTTAAAAGTAGCTGGAACAGTAGCTCCAAAACTAAATTCTAACGTGCCACTTGTAAAAACATTAACTAAAAACCACGAACTATTTAATTCACCAGACAATAAACATCCGGAATTTAAACTCGCGGGATTAGTTGCAGGATTAGCTATACATGAAGTACATAACTCATTAACCAATCCAAAACCATTTGGGTCGATTGTAAAATTTAAATTAGTACAAACAGGTTGGGCAGTTGGGCAATCTCCTCCAGCAACCGGTGGAGGATTAGGGCAATCCAAATCAAATGTAATATTATAAGCCCCTGTTCCTTCTGGGTCCAATAAAATATAATAGGTAACACCGGCAGTCCAATTCATTGCTCCATAGTTACCAGGAACAGCTACATCACTTATACAGTTCCATCCTGTATTATTGCATCCATTAGAAGCCAATTTCCAAAAGAAATCTACAAACCCTCCAGTTATACCAGTAACATCTATAGAATGGATTCCTGACGTTGTTGGAGTATAACTAAATATCATTTCAGTTCCAGGTGTATTGAACCCACATGCATTAATATTCCATGGAACTCCTGTTCCACTTAAGTTCACATTTATACTTTGACCACATCCACCAATATTAGTGATAGAGGCACAAGGACCTGTACCAATATTATGAGTAAGAGTTGAAGTATGACATGTAAAATCTGTTCCACAACCAGGAGGACCAGTTAAGTTAAAATGAATGTAATAATTTCCTGCTACTGTAGATGTCCAATTTAATGGCGTTACTCCAAATGCAATAACAGGACCTGCTGGCGCACCTTGTGTAATGGTAATATACTCACCAGCAGCACCAGTAGATATATAATTTGTAGCTGCAGCAACTCCAGTAATGGTATTGTATTCACCAGCAAACATACAAGTTGTTACAGTAACACTACCACCTAAAGTTGGAGCAGCTGCTGTACCAAAAGCAGCTGCATTAATACATTGAGAGTATCCAAAGTTTGCTCCAAATAGAACAACCAAAAGCAGGATAAGATGCTTTAATCGGTTAATCTTTATGTTACTTAGAGCCTTCATTAATCAATAATTATATATCCTGTAGCATTAGTCAATACTGCATTTTTCTTATTTGCAGGAAAACTTAAAAATTCATCAACTGGAACTTTTAATACATTGCCTGTACTTGTTAATACTCTATACTCATCAGGGAAATCTCTTATCCAGCGTTCAACACTAATCTTGTAATTTGCATAATCTGTTTGTGCGTTTCCAGTATCTATCCATTCAGGAAAAGGTCGATTCACTTTTAATTTTAAAACTTCTGAAGGTAAAAGGCCATTCATAGCAGCCACTACTGCTGTGTAAGAATAAAGCGTTATTTCATACTTTCCGTCTTTAAATAAAAAAGTATGATTAGCACTCTCTTTTCTAGTACTCTCAACATCTACAATGTTAAAAAGATCATAATTAAAAAACTCATCATAATCTACCACACAATTATCACAATCGTTTCGTTTAACAGTAAATGAATTGGTAAAATAATATTTGATTTGATTAAACTTAGTTGGATCTTGAGTTTGTAGGTCACTTAATTCTTGACCAGGAAAATGTTTTAATATAGCTCGATTTAAAGTAGGAGTATCATAAGCATTTTGCGAAAAACCCGTAGTGGTACTAAGTATAACCCCAATAAAGATGGTTAAAACCGTAATTCTCAAATTCTTGTTTAGTAATAGTGGCATTCGTAATCTACTTATAATCAATTGCTAAGATAATAAATTTATGTGTAAAATAAAGTAAACTTATTAACAAAATATTTAATCTGTCTTTATAACAGATAAAAATACGTTTACCCCTAAAATTTTAAAAAAAAGAATTATTAAGAAATCCTACTCCAATTTACTTTACTTCCAAACAATAATTTTAACGTAACAACCAATCGATGGTTTTTATCTAATTCTAAATTGGGGTCTTCTTTTAGTATCTCAACAGCAATATCTCTAGCATATTGTAGTATTTGTCTATCCCGCACTAAATCAGCGATATTCAAATTTAACAAACCACTTTGTTGGGTTCCTTGTAAATCTCCCGGACCTCTTAATTTTAAATCTACTTCACTAATTTCAAAACCATCATTGGTTTTTACCATGGTATCCATTCTTAATTTTCCATCAGCACCTAACTTATTTCCCGTCATTAAAATACAATAAGATTGTTCTGCCCCTCTACCTACTCTACCTCTTAATTGGTGCAGTTGTGATAAGCCAAAACGTTCTGCACTTTCCACTACCATAACACTTGCATTAGGCACATTTACACCAACCTCAATAACAGTTGTTGCCACCATTATTTGAGTTTCTCCTTTTACAAATCGCTGCATTTCAAAATCTTTATCTTTTGGTTTCATCTGACCATGTACGATACTTATTTGATATTGAGGCCTTGGAAATCTTCTAATAATACTTTCGTATCCATCCATCAAATCCTTATAATCCATTTTTTCAGATTCCTTAATCAGTGGGTAAACAATATAGATTTGTCTTCCTTTTTTCACCTCCTCTTCAATAAATCCAAATACTTTTAATCGAGAAGAATCAAATCGGTGTATCGTTTTAATATCTTTTCTGCCTGGAGGTAGTTCATCTATTACAGATACATCTAAATCACCATAAAAAGTCATGGCCAGTGTTCTAGGTATTGGTGTGGCCGTCATCACCAGCACATGAGGCGGAAACTGTTTTCCTTTTCTCCAAAGTTTAGAGCGTTGCTGAACTCCAAAACGATGTTGCTCATCAATCACGACAAAACCCAAATTTTGAAATTTTACCTTATCCTCTATTAAAGCATGTGTACCTATTAGAATGTCTAATTCTCCATTCTCTAATTGTTTGTGAATTTCTTTTCTTTCTGCTGTTTTTGATGAGCCTGTGAGTAACTTCACATTCAAATCTATTCCTTTTAATAGCTCAGTTATTCCTTCATAATGCTGATTGGCTAAAATCTCCGTAGGAGCCATTATGCATGATTGGTATCCATTATCAATAGCTATTAAAACACTCATTAAAGCTACTATGGTTTTACCACTTCCAACATCTCCTTGAAGCAAGCGGTTCATATGATTGCCATGCCCGATATCTGCTCTAATTTCTTTTAGCACTCTTTTTTGAGCTCCTGTTAAATCAAACGGTAAGTTGTCGTTAAAAAATTGATTAAAATAATCTCCCACTTTATTAAAAGCTGCACCTTTTATAGTTTCTCTCTTAATTACTTTTTGACGCAACATGTTCAATTGCAAAAAGAAAAGCTCCTCAAATTTTAAACGATACCTTGCTTTCTGAAGTAACTGTTCATTTACAGGTTGATGTACATTGATTACTGCCTCTTCTTTACTTATCAATTTTAATCGATCTAATAATTCGAATGGCAGTGTTTCATTAAGTTGCCCTCCAATCTGTGGTATTAGATTCTTTTGAATTTTATGGACTCCTTTGGAATTTAAACCCAATTTAGAGAGGAGTTCTGTTGTTGGATAAACTGCTTCTAAAGTAACTTGATTGGCAATTAAGGATTGGTCGACAACATCTAATTCAGGATGAGCGATGTTAAATTGATTCCTATATTTAGAAGGTTGTCCGTAGACAATATATTCTTGTCTAAGAAGTATTGAAGATGCCAACCATTTAATACCTTTAAACCAAATTAATTCTATCTCGCCAGTTTCATCTTTTAAGGTAGCTACCAAACGCTTTCCTCTTCGCTCCCCCAAAGTCTCTATTTGAGTTATTTTTCCTTTGAGTTGAATATAAGTTTCATCCGAATTTATATCTGATATCTTATATACTTTAGATTTATCAATATAGCGAAAAGGATAATAATTGAGTAGCTGACCAAAAGTAAAAATCCCCAGTTCCTTATTAAGCATCTCTGCCCGTTTGGGACCAACGCCTTTTAAGAATTCTATTTTGGTATCTAAAAAGTGGTTCGACATCAAGCGAATTTAAACAGAAAACCCTCAACATAAAATGCTGAGGGTTTCAAATTTTAAACAAATTCTTTTATATGTTTTGAGCTCCCAATAACACTACTGGATTCTCCATGTAATTTTTAAATGATTGTAAAAATTGAGAACCTGCAACACCATCAACTACTCTATGATCACAAGACAATGTTACTTTCATTACATTGCCAGGAACTACTTTTCCATCCTTAACAACAGGGACTTGTTTTGTACCTCCCACAGCCAATATACAGGCATCAGGTGGATTTATAATAGCAGTAAATTGTTCAATACCAAACATTCCTAAATTAGAAATGGTAAATGTACTTCCCTCCCAATCTTCAGGTTGTAATTTTTTATCCCTAGCTCTTACAGCATAATCTTTTACTTCTCCAGAAATTTGACTCAATGTTTTACCATCAGCGAAACGTACTACAGGAACCAGCAAACCATCTTCTACCGCCACAGCTACGCCAATATTTACGTGTTCATTGTAACGTATTTTATCTTCTAACCAGGAAGAATTTACAGTTGGGTTATCTTTTAAAGCACTTGCAACCGCCTTAATAATCAAATCATTAAATGAAACTTTGTTTGGATCAATTGCATTGTTTATGGATTTACGTGCCACAATAGCATTATCCATATCAATATCCATTGTTAAATAAAAATGCGGTGCAGAAAATTTACTCTCACCTAATCGTTGTGCAATCACTTTTCTCATTTGTGATACCGGAACCTCTGTGAATTTTTCTACTCCTACAAAATTAGCTACAGCTCCACCACCATAATTTTCAACGTCTCTTTTAATAATTCTACCACCATCACCAGTACCATTAACCATTGAAAGATTAATATTCTTTTCTGCGGCCAATTTTTTAGCCAATGGTGAAACCATTATTCTACCATTAGATGAAGTGGTAACTACAGGAGTATTCTTTGGTGTTTCGACAATATTTGGAATCTCTGTTTGAGTCTCAGCAACAATTGGTACAACAGGTTTTTCTATTTTAACTTCTTCTTTCTTTTCATCATCGGCTGGTGCAGTAGGCTCTTCTTTTAGTAAAACTGAGAAATCCTCCCCTTTCTCTCCAAATATTGCTAAAATGGCATCTACAGGTGATGTTCCTCCTTCAGGAATACCAATATGCAATAGAGTTCCATCTACAAAAGATTCAAACTCCATTGTTGCTTTATCAGTCTCAATATCAGCCAGCAAATCACCCTCGCTTACTTTATCTCCAACTTTTTTATGCCACTTAGCAACCACACCCTCTGTCATGGTATCACTCAATTTGGGCATTCTTACTATTTCAGCCATTTTTTATTCAGTTTAAAGTTTTAAAGTTTAAAGTTTAAGGAGTTTTTACATCTCTTTCTACTTTTAAAACTTTTTACTCGTTATATTTAATCTTTAATAAAAGGGTATTCTTCTGCATAAATGTCTTCGTACATTGCTTCTGGTTCAGGAAAGGGAGAATCTTCAGCAAATTTAATAGCATCTAAAATTTGATTTTTTACTTTATCGTGAATTTTTTCCAGCTGTTTTTCCGTAGCGAACTTATTTGTTTTAATAGTATTTAAAACTTTTGTAATTGGGTCATCATCTTGATACTCTTCCTCTTCTTCTTTTGTTCTGTATTTTCTTGGATCAGACATTGAATGCCCTTTAAAACGGTATGTTTTCATCTCTAACAGATAAGGTCCTTTTCCATCTCTACACCATTTAGCAGCCTTCTCAATAGCGTTATGTACTGCCTCCACATCCATTCCATCAACTGCTTCCCCAGGCATATCGTAACTTAACCCAATCTTATATAATTCTGTAACATTTGATGTTCGTTCTACTGAAGTCCCCATCGCATAATGATTATTTTCAATGATATAGATAACTGGTAATTTCCATGTCATTGCCATATTAAATGCTTCATGTAATGCTCCTTGTCGGATTGCTCCATCTCCCATAGAACACATAGTAATGTTATCTGTTCCTTTATACTTTTCAGCAAAAGCTAACCCTGCACCTAAAGGAATTTGACCTCCAACAATCCCATGACCACCAAAAACTCTTTTACCCACATCAAACATATGCATAGAACCACCCTTACCTTTAGATAGTCCAGTGGTTTTTCCATAAAGTTCAGCCATCATAAACTTAATATCTGTACCCTTCCCAATTGGATGTGCATGACAGCGATAAGCAGTAATCATATTATCTTCTGGTCTCGTTGCTGAAACTGCTCCAGCGACCACAGCCTCCTGACCAATGTACAAGTGTAAGAACCCTCCAAACTTTCGTTGAATATATAGCTGGCTCAACTTCTCTTCGAACTTACGCATTAGGTACATAGATTCATACCAGCTTAAGTATTGAGCCTTAGAAAATTTAGTCTTCTTCGCCATAGTTTTTAAAGTTGAGGAGCAAATTTATAATAAATATTTATGAAATTATCTTTTTTTAAGGATAGTCGCTCCATCAAAAGCAAAAGGAAAAATATCTTTAACGCTCTTAAATTCCCAAATCGTTGAATTGCCCGATTTTAAAATCAATTTAATGGGTTGTTTTTGATTCATTTCATACTCTATTAATACTTGTCTACAACCACCACAAGGAGAAAAAGGAGTTGCATTTGATTCTTCAGTAACGATAACAATTTTATCAATATTTTGGTCAGGATATTTTGATTTGGCTGCAAACACAGCAACTCTTTCTGCACATAGTCCAGAAGGATAAGCAGCGTTTTCTTGGTTGGTCCCAACAACCTTTTCTCCATTTTCCAATTGGCAAACTGAACTAACCTTAAAATTACTATATGGAGCATAAGCTCCTCTTAAATTATCTTCTGCCTGTGTAATTAATTCTCTTGATTCACCATTTAAATCACTAACTGAATCAAACTCAGTATATTCAATATTGATAGTTTTTGTACCCATCACCCTAATAATTCAAAATTTGTATCCCTTTTATTGACCAAACATAGCAAAAATTATATAACTTTGGGTGAACTAATTAACATCAAATATAAAACTTAAATTCCTCTTATTCCGAACGTGAAATATCTAGTTTTTTTCATTTCAATTATTTTTAATACTAATTTTAAGCCTTAATAACATGATAAGAGTCAAACATAACAATTTTACACAATGAAACGGTATTTTTTACTTTCTACAATCATAACCCTTACGTTATTTTCTTGTTCCAAAGAAGAAGGTCAAGGTGGTAGAGCATCTATATCTGGTACAATCGAAGGAACGGAAATATCTACAGCAAGGGCTGAAATTACAGAAATAATTTGTCCTCCTGGAAGCGCCATTAATATTGCTGATAATACTAAGAATTATTGGCTAATAAATACCCCTGGAATTAATGATTATGTAATATATTACACAGGACTAACAGATAATCGCCCTGAGGGAGGTAATTTAAATCGAACAGAAATTAGAGTTATATTGAATGGAAACCCTGGGGGTGCAGCAGTTGCTCAAGCAACTGAATTTGAGCTAAATTTACTTAATGTTGATTATGATTTTGATATTACTCGAGACGGAGAACTACTTACTATGAAGTGTACAGATAAAGGAGCTGTTCCCGATGCTGATAATGGTGGTTCAACTTTTCTAGTTGATACAGAAACGCAAGGAAGAGATCAAGTAACTGAGTTTAGTGGAAAATTTCCGGATGAAGATGTTTACATTATTTATGGTGATAAGGATGATTTTTATGATGATAATGTTAAAACTAGTTACGATGGCAACTTTAAATTTACCAACCTTAGAAAAGGGAACTATAGAATTTTTGCTTACAGCAAAGATAAATCTAACATTTCTCAACCTCTAACTCCTGTTATGGAATCAATAGAAATTGGAGGGAAAGACGATGCTAATATTGGCAAAATTACAATTGAAAAGAAATAACATGAAAATTTACTTATTAATCATCTCATTAATTGGAATTACATTTTTCTCATGCTCTAAGGAAGAGGGAGAAGGTGGAAGATCTTCCATTTCTGGAATAATAAATGGAACCGAATATACTGCTCCTAGGGCTGAAGTTACCGAGATAATTTGTGTGTCAAATTTAGAACTTGATGATGGAGATTATTGGATAATTAATACACCTACTGGATATCCAGATTATTTTGTTTGGTACAATAACGAACAAGCTGCTTTTAAGCCTCAGTTTGCTAATCGCCTAGAAGTTAAGGTAGATTTCTCAAGTTTTGGAGTTGCAGGTGTAATGACTAGTGAAGATATGGCTATTCTTACCACCACTGCTCTTAATAATATATCAAATTTTCCATATACGATAGTGAGAACTGGAGATTTATTAACTGTAACCAATAATGTTATTGGAGCTGTTCCTGATGCAGATAATGGCAACTCTAATGTTATGGTAGATACAAAAACACAAGGTAAAGACCAAATTAGCATACATAGTGGGCCATTTGCTAATGAAGATGTTTTTATTATTTATGGAGATATTGATGACATTCAAGACAACTCAGTATCTACCAATTATGATGGTACCTTTAAGTTTAATAATCTAAGAAAAGGCAAATACAAAGTCTTCGCATACAATGAGGATGAATCTCAAAATGAACCACTTGTGCCAGTATTTGTGGAAGTAACAATAGGTGGAAATGAAAATGTAGACATAGGTACTATTACGATTGAGAAAAAGGATGACTAAGTTTAACGATGCTTTAAATAGTTTTATTCCTATTTCTTTGGAAAAAATGGATAGGGTGAAATTGCAGAATCGAACAGATACCAAGTTCGTTTTTGCGGCTAATCTTTTACCTTTAATATTGAATGAACTTAAGGAATTCTATTCTATTTTAGAGATCAATAAAAAAAGAACAAATAATTATAAAACACTTTATTACGATACTAAAGAGCTAAAAACCTATATTGCTCACCACAATGGAAAACTCAATAGAAATAAAATAAGATTTAGAAAATACGTTGAATCGGATTTAAACTATTTAGAAATTAAATTCAAAAATAATAAAGGGAGAACGATTAAACACCGAAAGAAAAGAGATGATATAGAAACGGATTTAACAGAATTATCAAAAGATTATATTGACAATAAATCATTATATAAAAGTGACACTTTAGTTCCTGTTTTATGGAACGAATTTACTCGCCTAACATTAGTGCATAAAACCCAAAATGAAAGATTAACCATAGATTTAAACTTAAAATTTAAATCTTTATTAAGTAATGATGAAGAAGAAGTCAGTCATATAATTGTTGCTGAAGTAAAACAAGAAAAAGCCTCAACAAGTTCAGATTTTATTAAAGTGATTAAAAAATATGGCATTAGGAAAAGTAGTATGAGCAAGTATTGTATTGGCACAGCCTTGACAAATCATGATGTTAAAAAGAACAATTTTAAGGAACGGTTATTAAAAATAAATAAACTTAAATATGCTTAACAATATATTATTGAAAGTATCAGAAGGTGTAGATCAAATTCCAATTTTAGGTTCTAAGCTCTGGGATTACAATGATTTTGGCGAAATGTTGATAAGGTTTTTTATTGACTTTGTTGTTGCTTTCGTCATCATTAGATTAATCTACTATCCAATTCACAAGCGAAAAGATTATTTGTTTACCTATTTTATGTTTAACATATTAATATTCTTCATTTGTATTTTACTGAATAGTGTTAAATTAAAGCTTGGATTCGCATTTGGTCTATTTGCTATTTTTGGCATACTTAGGTATCGAACGGAACAGCTCCCCATAAAAGAGATGACCTATCTATTTATGATAATAGCAATTGCTATTATCAATTCATTAACCAATAACAAAATAAGTATTGCTGAGGTCGTGTTTACCAACATTGCTATAATGACGGGAGCATTTTTGTTGGAAAGGGTTTTCCTATTAAAACATGAATCTAGAAAAGAAGTTGTTTATGAAAAGATTGAAAATGTCAAACCCGAGAATCATAATCAATTAATATCAGATTTAAAGGAGCGAACTGGACTTGAAATAAATAGAATTCAAGTCGGAAAAATTGACTTCTTAAGGGATACCGTTAGAATTATGATTCATTATTATGAGGACGATCCAACCAAGAGTTACAATGAAGGTAAAACTTATGTTAGCAATAGAAATGAATAAAAGAATAATTATCATATTATTATTAATTCCATTTTTTGTAAATGGACAAGTGGTTAGCGATGCTAGATTATGGACCGGAGCCACTGTTACGAAAAAGATTAAGAAGCTTGAACTTTCCTTTAGTGAAGAAATAAGGTTTGACGAAAACATATCTCACATTGATAAAATTTTTACTGAAATAGGTGGAGAATATAAACTGATGAAAGGCTTATATGGAGCCATTAACTACAGGTTTAGTAAGGATAATGATTATGAAAATAGAGGTTATGATATTCAACACAGAATTGATATCGGTTTAACTTACAAACGTAAATTAGATAAATTCCGTTTTTCTCTAAGATCAAAATATCAAACTGCTAGTGCTCCTCCTTATGAAAATAATCCTACCTATTTGAGAAATAAATTGGTAGTTCAGTATGATTTAGATAAGCCCTACACCCCATTTGTATATTATGAATTCTTTTATCAATTTAATGATGAAAAAGTAATAAATAGGACACGATTATCTTTAGGCGGTAAATATAAATTAAATAAAAAAAGCTCACTAAAAATGTTTTACATTTATGAAAACAAGTTTAATATAAAAAACCTCAAACATAACCACATTTGGGGCGTAAGCTATAGTTTTGATTTATAAGTCCTGATTTCATATTTTTGCCCTCAATTAAACATTTTTAATGCTCAAATTTTTCTACAGCAAAAAATTCCTTATTAATTTAGCCGCAGCTATCCTTTTAATTGTACTTGTTATTTGGAGTATTTTTAAATTTATTGATAGTTATACGCATCATGGAGAGACTATAAGTGTTCCTTCTCTTGAGGGATTAACAATCACTGAAGTAGAGGAAATTCTTAGTGAGAAAAATTTACGATATAAAATTCTCGACTCTATTTACATTTCAAGTGCTGAAAAAGGAATTATTTTGGAGCAAAATCCACTTCCGGATGATTTAGTAAAAGAGAATAGAACCATTTACATTACAACATCCAAAGTTGTACCTCCAGAAATTTCTATGCCCAATGTGGTTGATATGTCTTTAAGGTTGGCCATAGCAAAAATAGAAAGCTATGGGTTAAAAGTAGGTCCACCAAAATATATTCCATCTGAATGCGTTAATTGTGTGATTAGACAGGAAGTCAATGGAAGAGAAGTCAAACTTTCTGATAAAATTAAAAAAGGATCTGTTGTTCAGCTCGTAGTAGGAATGGGAACAAGTAATGAGAAAGTTATCGCTCCTTATTTAATAAGTTTAACTAAAGAAGAAGCTACCACTAAAATATTTGAAGCTTCATTAAATATCGGTTTTAGCGATTATACTGATTGCAAATGTGTTACTGAAGAAGATACTTTAAATGCAAAAGTTTACAAGCAATACCCTATCCGCAGTCAAAATAATCCTATAAATATGGGAAGCTCGGTTGATTTATATTTTACTTGTGACACAAATATGATTAATTTTAGCCCACCACCAGATAGTTTAAGTACAGATACGACTAGATAATGATAAAATATATATGCATATCGCTAGTTCTAATAGTTTCAAATTTATTTGTTTCTGCACAGAAAGATACTTTAGTAGAACTTAGAACAAATAATAAGTTAAGGGCTTTTTACAATACGAACTTAAGTAATCCTAATTCTGCAAGCGCAAAAGATGCGTACAATCTGTTTCCAAAAAACTCATTAAGCTTACCATTTATAGACGATTTTTCTCAAAACTATATTTATCCAGACGATTCGTTGTGGGAAGATATAGATGCTTACGTTAATTCAAGTTTTGCTGATAACCCAATTACTTTTGGGGTAGCTACGTTAGATGGATTAGATTATACTGGGTATCCCTATAATTTTGCCATTCCAACCTCTTATGGAATAGCCGACCATTTAACTTCACGAAAAATTAATTTAACAACAGTAATAGATAGTGTTTTTTTAAGTTTTTATTACCAACCACAAGGAAATGGTAATAAACCTGAAGTTAAAGATAGTATACAATTAGAGTTCTTCAGGCAATCAGACAGTAAATGGGTAAGAATGTGGGGTGCTCCAGGAGCTGCAAACCAACCATTCAAGCAAGTAATGATTCCTGTTACTACTGCTTTTCAAACCAACGAATTTCAATTTAGATTTAGAAACTGGGCAACACTATCCGGCAATGTAGATCACTGGAATATAGATTATGTTTATTTAGGTGAGGGCAGAAATCATGCTGATACTGCTTTAAATGACGTCTCATTTATCACCAACCATCACGAAATGCTAGCTGAATTTACAGCTATGCCTTGGACTCATTATTTAACGGATACCATTGGTTTAATGGCAACAACAATGGATGTAACCTATAAAAACAATCACAACACGGTGTATGCGGTTTTTTATGAATATGAGGTGTATGCAAACAATGGTGCAGGTGCTTTGCTCCATACATATCCTGCCCTTCCTTCATCAAAAAATGTCCAACCATATTCACAACTAACTGAACCCCAAGCTGTATACCAACCGGCAGCACCTTCAACATTTACATTCCCTTCAGATTTTTTAGCACAAACTAAAGTTTTTCAAATAAGGAATTACCTTAGTGTTTCGCCACCGGATATTCATACTAATAATGATACTGTATTATCCTATCAAGTGTTTGGTAATTATTATGCCTATGATGATGGGAGTGCTGAAACTGGTTATGGAGTGCAAGGAATAGGATCTAAACTCGCTCATGAATTTAACATTAAAAAGAGTGATACCTTAAAATCATTTAGTATTTATTTTAGCCCAATAACTAATAATCTAGTTGCACAAACAGTTAGATTAAAAGTTTGGAGTAGTATAGGTGCCACAGATGTTGAGGTTTATTCCCAACCAGTAACACTTTTCACTAGTCCAATTTATTCTAATACTAATGAATTTTTAACTTATGATTTGGACGTTCCTGTGTACCTTCCCGCTGGTACCTATTATTTTGGATGGGAAAAAATTACTCAAGAATTTTTAAATGTTGGTTGGGATGTAAACACTAATAATAGGACTAAAGTACATTTTAATGCAGTTGGTATTTGGCAAACAGCCTCTTTTGATGGAAGCCTAATGTTAAGACCAGTTTTTGGTAGTGCTGTTAATCCTGCAGTTAGTGTAAATAATGAAG
>JBFIEB010000040.1:0-13983 GCA_041603555.1 Vicingaceae bacterium | reverse complement strand
TCTTTAGCAAAGATAAAAATGGAAGGTCAAAAAATAATACATTAACTTATTCTAAAATTATTATAAAGTGTTATCTTTTTGAAAGCAAATAATGTTTAACGTAAGCATAAAGTGGATAAATTTGGATTAAGATTTGAGAGAGAGATTTTTTTTGAGATTGGATAATTTCATATTTAAACTTTAATGTTTAATCGTGTCTTATTTTTTAATGCATGCGTCTAAGTTATTTTTCTAAATTATTTTTTAACTTACATTTTTCAATTACTGAACGTTATTAAAATTCAAGTTTTCCTGCATTTTTAGCAATGCTTTGCTAATGTCTTGTTAGTTTTGTTTTTACCTTTTTTATTGTATTGTCTTATTTTGGTTATTATTGGCATGCCATTACTCAATTAAATTATTTCTCATTGCATATTTTACAATTTCTGCTGTATTTCTGAGGTCGAGTTTTTCCATTATATTTCTTCTATGCGTTTCAACAGTTCTAGCACTAATAAATAATTTTTCTCCAGCTTCTTTATTGGTACCGCCATCAGCTATAAAACTTAACACCTCAACTTCCCTTTCTGTTAAACTTACTCCTTTGCTATTATCTTGATTCATTAATGAGTTAATCATCGCAGTTGAAACATCATTGCTAAAATATTTTTTTCCAGTATTAATGGTTGTAATAGCTTTTATTAATTCATCAATATTTCCGTCTTTTAAAATGTAACCTCGAGCCCCTGCTTTTATCATATCTGTTATGTATTTTTCTTCAGTATGCATTGTGAGGCATAATATTTTTATTGAAGGAAATTTTTCAGAAACTATCTTTGTAGCTTCGAGGCCATCCATTCCAGGCATATTTATATCCATTAAAATGATGTTAATGCTATGAGGATTTTCATCAAGATATTTAAGTAATTCAATTCCTGAACCTACTTCAGCTACAACATCAATTTCCGAGCTTTTATTTAGCATAGATTTAATACCATCTCTGATAATGTGATGATCGTCAGCAACTAATAATTTTATTTTTTCCATGTTTATATAAGTTTGTTAGTAATAAGTTAAATCAAAAACGTATTTCCCGTCAATTACTTTATCAATGGTTTCAGTTAGTCTTTCATTTACATCTTCTTTAAGAATGTAGCCTTTTGCTCCAATTTCTTTTAGGTGCTCAATTTCATCTTTTGTAGAATGCATAGAAACCATAATAATTTTTTGTTTTGGTTTTATTTCTACTATCTTTTTTGTTGCTTCTATTCCATCCATTAATGGCATAGATATATCCATTAGTATAATGTCGTAATTTGTTTTTTTAGAAAACTCTACAGCTTCAAGTCCATTTTCCGCTTCATCACATTCTATTATGTAACCACTACTATTTAAGGTTAGTTTAATGCCAGCTCTAATGGTTACATTATCATCTACTATTAAAATTGTTAGTTGTTTCATAAATTAATATTTATACTTATCGTTGTTTTTTTGTTTACAACAGAATCAATTTGAATTTTTCCTTTAAGCATATGAATTCTATTTATTATATTCGATAAGCCTATTCCATCTATGGATGAAGCCATTAACTTCTTAACATCAAATCCTTTTCCATCGTCTTCTACAACAATTCTTAGCATTTTAGATTTATTGTTTTTTAATGTTATATTAATAATTTTAGCTTCTGCATGTCTTAATGAATTATTCACAAGTTCTTGAACAATTCTATAAAGTTCAATTTCTATTTTATCATTTATTTTAAGTTCGTTTAAATTAGATTTATAAGTTATTTTTATTGGAGAAGCAGTATTTAGCTTTTCAACCATAAAATTTAGAGCATTATCTAAACCATCTTTATTTAAAACAGGTGGTATAAGATTATGGCTAACCGACCTGTATTCACTTATCCCAGAATCAATTAATGAAAGGATGTTTTCATATTTCTCAAGTTCAATATTGTCCTTAATTACTTGCATATGCATTCTTAGTGCTGATAAATATTGTCCAAGTCCATCATGTAAATTGGAAGCAATTCTTTTCCTTTCTTTTTCTTCCCCCGATATAATGGCATTTCTCAATTCTATATCTTTTTTATGCTTACTTGTGATGTCCTTGTTTAGAACTGCATATCCTTCAGTAAGCTTATCAGAAGTAACAATTGTTGAAATATTTGTATTTACAAAAATAGGGCCTCCATCTTTTGCATGTTGTAATACTTCACCATTCCATTGACCAGTATCACTTAATGTAGATCTGACTTCTTTTTTATTACTGTTTAAAAATTCAGTATCAAAAAAATCAAACATACATTCACCAATTACTTCATTTGGTTTGTATCCGTAAATTTTAATGCAAGCTTTACTCCAAGATGTTATTTTCATATCAGCATTAACCGAAAAAATAGCATCAGATATGTTATTGATAATTTCATTTAATCTTTTATCTTTTGCTCTTATTTTTTCTAATCCTCTAACTCTATTAGTTATATCAGTATAGGTAACTACCAGTCCATCATGTGTTCCATACGGAGTAACTCTTAAAAAGAACCATTTTTTTATTGAACCAAAACTGCGTTCATACTCCATATGGAAATCTTTTTCTTTACCAGATAGAACGTTTGAAAAGCCTCTGTATGCAAGTGATAACATCTTAGTTGTATAAGATGCTTTTTTCATTACATTTAGATAATTTGTGCCAATTTTAGATTTAAAAACTTCATCACCGCTATCACTTTTTGTAGCCTGTGCCCATGAATGATTACAATCTATTATTACTCCTTCCTTATCTAAAAGTGCAATTTGACTTGGAATAGAAGATAAAATTCCTGATTTCTGTGTTTCACTAACCCGTACTTTTTCCTCTTTAACTAATTTTTCATGTATATCGTCCACAACTATTAAAACATATTCGCCAACTTCTTCTAGCGAAATAAATTTAGCTTGTATATTAATCCATTTTTTACTATTCCTGTCACTCTTGTATCGAAAGTTATAATTGGTAGATTTTTCTTTATTATTTTCAAGATTATTTAATTCACTTTGAAATTGAGATTGTTGATTATCATCAATTAAGTCAATAAATTTTAATCCAATTAATTCTTTGGATTTACTCTTGTATTCAAATATTTTAAGTAAGAAATTATTTGACTCAATAATTATCCCTTCTTTAGATAATAATGCAATTCCATGATTAGAATTGTTAATAATCCCCTCAAGTATTTCAGTTCTCTGATTTAACTGTCCTTTTCTGAATACAATTTTTTTGTCTAAATTTTCATTTATTGATTTAATATATTTTTTTTGATGGTATAACTCTAGAAACAAGTTAACTTTTAATAATAATAATTTGGTGTTTATTGGTTTTCTTAAATAATCAATCGCACCTATTTCATATTCTTTGATAATAAAATCATATTCTTTGCTAATTGCAGTTATAAAAATGATTGGAATTTCTTTTGTCAGCTTTTTTGCTTTGAGATTATCAGCTAATTCAAAACCATTCATATTTGGCATTTGAACATCCAAAATAAAAAGGTCATAATTATTAATAATGGATAATTTCAAGGCTTCATCACCATTTGATGCTTGATCTACAATATAGTTATTAGTTGATAATATAGATTTCAAAACCAACAGATTTGCTGGCGTATCATCAACAATTAGGATTCGAGAGTTTTCGATATCTACTTTTTCTTGAATGAAAATAATGTTATTATTATATTTTTTTATAGCTTTAATAATAATCTTTTTAAACCTCCATCAGCCATTTTTGTGCTGTTTCGATATTGGCATACATTTTGACTGGCCTTGGAGGTTGATTCTGTCGCATCTAAGATACGGAAAAATTAGAGTTTTATCTTTGCTTCAAAAGAAATATTCAAAGGTCATTGTTTTCCCACGTCAGTTATGCTGCAAGCAGTATATTTCAAATTAAGGTTCGGTCTAAGCTATAGGGATATGGAGGAATTGCTTTAAATTAGAGGAGAGAAGGTGGACCATGAGACAATCCAGAGGTAGGTATATAAATTTATACCAGTGGTTGAAGCAAAGTTTAGGAAAAGAAAAAAGATAGGTGGTAGACGATGGAGAATGGATGAGACTTATATCAAGGTGAAAGGAGTTTGGTGATATTTATACAGAGCTGTCGACAAAGAAAGAAATACTGTAGATTTCTTGCTCACCAAAAGGAGACAAAGAATGTCTGCTCAAAGTTTTTTGATTAAAGCTATTGAAGGAAACGGCAGGCCAGAACTAATCAATACCTTAAAAGCGATATTTAGAGTAGAATTAAAAGAAGAAAAGTCCACAACCTGTCTAAAAAAACCGCAGACATTTGTAATGCGTTGATTACTCGTGTACTGCGGTTAATTTCTGTGGGCCCAAGGATTGAATTATCGAACTTTTTAATGTAAGATACTGGTGAGATTTCAAGTTATTAATCAGAAATTTCAGAAAAATAGTAAGGCTAGAAATTCTTGTGCTTTTTCTTTTTCGCCTTTCCTGGTCGAATCTTGTAATTGTCTAATGTACCATACATTTTTAGGTTTAGATAACGTTTTTTTTTGTTAGGGTCAAATTCTATAATTTCATCATCTCCTATTTCTCCGTCTGTGGTTTTTTTATCGCCAAAAAGTTTGTAACGAGCTCCTTGTCTAATCATTTTCCAAGGTATTCTAATGTAGTACTCGATTTGATCATTCATACTTTGAGTACCTGAAAATTCAAAATGTCCAATGGTCGATTCGATGGTCATATTTGGGATGGTCATTAATCCATTGGTAATATCTATATGATTTTCTAACGTATCAAATCGAAGGTTAGTTAAATCCTTATTACCAATATAATCGGATAACATTAACATCGGCTCATAGTTCACTAGCCTCCCATTGAGCACTTCCACATCCATATGGACTTCTGAATGGTCCAGGTCAGTAACCATATCTGGATATACCCTGATTTTTCCATTAATTTTGGCAGATAGTTTACCATGAAGATTTTCAGAAACTACAGCATCTTGACCAAAATTCTCGAATTTGAATAGTAGCCTGTCGATGTCACAGTTTTTTAAAGTCAAATTAGGTTTCATATAAATGTGCTTTGGGTCACTGCCATTAAAATATCCTGACATGGCCACCTGACCTCCAGCCATTTTCATTCTTAAGGTGTCTATATATAAGTAATGATTGTGGGTTGTTCTTACTCTAGCATGAACCTTCTGCAAGTCAATTCGATGGTGGATAAAATGTGCAATATCTATATCAAATTTCATATCTGTAAAAGGTAGTTCATAGATGTTAAATACTTCAGTATGTTCGGCCACATCATCTGTTGTCTTTTTTGTTTGATGAGCAGTAGTTTTCTTTTTAGGAGGTTCAAGATTAAAGTTGTCTAGCTCATCTAAGTCAATGTAGTTGGCTTTCAGAGTGAGGTGGTTATCTCTTTTTTTAATTTTAGGATTGTCTCCCAAATAATAGTTCATATCAACATTAAAAATGCTATGCCCCATTTGCCCATGGAACTTTTGTAACATTAAATGATCATCTTCAAAATGAATACGACCCCTAAAATCTTTAAATCCTATGGGATGGACATGCATTTTAGCAGTTAGTTTATCTAGATCGATGTCTACCGAATGTAAATGAGACTGTTTATAATGCATACTAGAATTCACGTGTAATTCTAAATTCTCAAATTCTTCATGTCGGTAGTCTTCTGGAACATAATTATCACCTTGATATGAAAATACATCCTCTAATTTAAGCAGGTCAGAATGCAATGAAATGTCTAAATCTACATCACCGTTTAATTCTGGCTGCATCCAAAATTCATAGTTGTGAATTAAGCCATCGAAATGAAAGTCCGATTTATCAATATGACCAGTGAAGTCCACAATTTTTAAATCATGTTCGTCAATTAATACATCAGCATGGAAGTCATGTAACTCGTGAGGGTAATGTTTAAGTTGAGCATGGAAACTATCAATAAAAAATTCACCAATGGGTAGATATTCCGATTCTGTAAAGGCTTTGGCAGATGAAACAAAAGAGAAACCAACACTTAGATCTTCTATTCGTTCATCCACTCCAGTACTATCTTTTTTAGAATAATTGGTGAGCTCGGCTAAATCTAAAACCTTAGCCGTCATATCCAAGTGAGCTGTTACAGGTATATTGGTATGATGGACAACAGCTGGTAGGTCAGACAAGTATCCAGTCATAGATAAATCAGAATTACCCATCTTCATCTCAAATTGATCGATATCCGCTTTTTTCCCATTCATAATTACATGCATATCGAGTTGATCAAGTGTAGCAGGAAGGCTGGAAGAAGCAAAGTGTAATTTTTCAATTTTAAACTCGCTAAAATAAGCTTGGTTTAAATCTTTTAAGGTATGTTCTGGATTATCTAAATCGATAATATCATGAAATTTCATTTTCAATTCTACACTACCTGAAGCCTCTTTAATATCTTCTAAGTTTAGAAAACCTGCCAAAAACTCAATGTTAAAGTTGGCATCTAGTTCCATATTTATGTCGGGCTCGTTAAAATTCTTCACGAAAACTGACCCTAAAAACTTTCCTTTTTCCAGATTAGCCGTCATATTAGTTAATGAAAACTCCATGGTTTCTAAGTCACGTTTTTCTCCATTGGTAAAATGTCCTTCAAATCCCATATGGTCAATCTTTTTACCCATATTAGTATTCTCTAAGAATGCCTCAGATGCACCAAATTTAGCATCAATAAATGGTGTTTGACCATGTGCTGTGGGTCCCTTCACTTCTGCATTGAAATAAATCTTTCCAGCGTTTTTGTAGCGCTCTAATACCGGAACTAACTCATGAGGGGCAAACGCAATGAACATATCAAAATTGGGCTTGGTTCCCTTCACAGCAAGATCAATAGTCATGTCATTTTTAGTGTCCAGCGATCCTTCTATTTCGAAGTCCCCATGCTCCATAGTGATGCCGGAAGGTTGAAAAACAACCATTCCCGTTTCATCGTTGATTGTCACATCTGTATGAAATTCAAAATGTTTATCATGAATGTAAGTAGTATCTCCGTTGTCAAATACATTCAGATTAAAATCCGTATCGATATGAGCATTAATGAGGCCCTTGCCAGTTTTAAATCCGCCTTCTCCCCAATAAACATATGTTTCAACATCCATGTTAGTAGCCTCATCAAACTTGTGGATGTCCAAGTTTTTTAGTTTAATCTTCTCAAGATGAATATGGAGCCCTTCATCTTTATTGGCTTCTTCATTAGTTGCCAGGGCATTTTGTATGTTGTTCGTACCGTCTTCATGTAAGATAATATTAAAATAACCATCTTCCACCAAAAGAGAATGAACATCATAATTTCCTTTAAGAATATCCCAAAGGTTAAAACCGATGTAAATGTCCTTAACGTCTAAAACAGCTTTAGCATGGTCATCTTTAGTTTCGTAAATTCTAACATCATCTATTTTGAATGATAAGTCTGGAAAGTTGGCAAATGGAGCTAAGTGAGTATCGCCAATTTTTAAGAGCCCGTTGTGCTCTCTATTCATGGTGTCAAGTTGGCTTTGGATGATTTCGTCTTGTTTCAGGTATATGATAAAAAACAAAACACTAAAAAAGAGCATGGGTAATGCTAAAAAGAACATCAGTATCCTTTTAAGCCGTCTTCTTTTTTTAAATCTAAATACCATCTTATTGCTAAACTACTGAAATATGGATTATTAATTAGAAAATAGAATAATAAAAACCCCTCCTAAATTGGAAGGGTTTATTTTAAGTGGACCCTAGGTTCGAATTATCGAACCTAATTAATGATGACATTTCTTCATTTAGTTCTCTTTAAATCGTAATTTTAATCGCGACACATTATGGCGTGATGTTGATTTATTTTTGTATCATTAAAACTATAGAGATATGAATATGAAAACAAACATTAAAAAAATGACCAGTCCTGAAATGGATAAAATGGATTTAACATCTAAAAAGCTGGAAATACAAATGAAACGTGTTGAGTTAAGAAAAGAGAGGATAAAAATTGATCAATTAATATCTGGAGAAGAAGCAGTAAAGGAGAAAAAGAAACAGATACTGGAAGAAATATCAGAATTAAGATATTTATTATCCGACTGGATGATAGATGAAGAGCGAACAATATTAGGAAGTGAACCTTTCATTAAGCCAGTTCTGAATGGAGTAGAAAGACAAATTGTTTTAAAAAAATTAATGTCACTTATAAATAACATATAATGAGTATCGAATGCCACCCTAAAAGTCATATTGCTATAAAAGATAATGATCCTGAAATTAAACATTTCTTTGATAGAATATTAGTTCAATTCAACGAAGAGTTAAATCACATAAATAATAATTTATACAACCATTACCCTTTTGAGTCAAGAAAAAAAATATTTGCTCAGAATGAACAATCCTGGGTTGGTATTCTAAATAATTCCATTGTTAAAGCTCATGGAGGCAAGTGTGCTACCTTGCAAGAGTATGGTGTCTATAATGACAATGATAAGTTTGTTGGGAGAGCAGATTTCCTAGTATCCTATAAGACTAATTCTAACAGAACAGTATATTTTTTGTTTGAAGCAAAACAATGTGAAGAAAACAGAAAACAAATAAGAAATTCTTCTGAGAAGTGGTTTGAAAAAATTAGAGAACAAGGGATGGGTTATTATAAAGCGAATGAGTCCTATTTCAATGGTAAATTAGTATTTATTGTTCCAATTGTATTTGGCTGGATAAGAAATAAAGAGTTGATGGATGAAGTGAAAAAAGTAATGAATGAAGAAAAATCTATGAATACAGATTTTTGCTCATTATACTGCGATGGTGAGATTGATGGCGTTTGGGTTTATGGTAACGTCAAAAATGTAAATGTCTAAAAGAGGTTACATATCCAGATATTTATTAATCGTAAAACGGTTAAAATCAAATCCTTATAGCAGCTATGATGAGCTTAAGGAATATGTAAATCATCAATCGTACTTTCTTCAAGCTAATGATGATGATTTGTTTATTGCATTTTCTAAAAGAACGCTACAAAGAGATCTGAGAGAAATCAGAAATTTATTCGGTATAGATATTCTTTATTCAAGAGTCAACAATGGATATTTTATTGCTGAAAATACATCTGAAAATATGAATTTTCAGAGAATGGTTGAATCTTTTGACATGTTTAATGCTTTAAATGTAACAAATGATTTAAAATCACTAATTCATTTAGAAAAGCGTAAACCACAAGGATCTGAACATATTTATGGACTTATTCATGCTCTGAAGAATAATTTGACAATTAAGTTTGATTATCAGAAGTTTTGGGATGAAAAGAAAACAAATAGAGAGTTATTACCATATGGCTTGAAAGATTTTAAAAATAGATGGTACATAGTTGGTACTGAATTAAATTCGGATGATCTTAAAATATTCGGATTAGATAGGTTATCAAATCTTGAGATAACTAAAAAGAAGTCTAATAGGAATATTAAGATTGATATTGAAGAATACTTCAAGAATAGTTTTGGAATAATAGGGCCAAATAATTTGAAATCGGAGAAAGTTGTTTTATCATTTCAACCACTTCAAGGTAAGTACATAAAATCCTTACCCCTTCATTCATCTCAAAGAGTAATAAAAGATAACCAAGAAGAAATGAGAATTGAATTGAATATTTGTATAACTCATGATTTTGTAATGGAATTATTATCTCATGGTGAAGAGGTTAAAGTACTTAAGCCAGCTAGTTTAGTTAAAAAAGTAAAGAAGATTCTTCAAGACTCTCTTTTACAGTATTCTTAGACAATGTGAATTGATTAATTCTGTTGTCCAATAAAAAGCATTATGTGATGTAAAGTTCGATAATCCTGTTGGGTCTCAGGGTTTATCGAACTTTAATATAATACAAAACCCCTATAAACACTGTGTTTTAGGGGTTTGTAATTATCTGTGGGCCCAAGGTTCGAATTATCGAACTTATTGGAGGGGGATATCTCATTATTTTTCGATGCATAACGAAGTAGAACCTGTATTGAGAGAGACCAACTAATTTTTACTTACACTTGTCAATTTGTTAACAGACAACATAATGGTTGAGAAGTTCAACAATTCAATTGTATCTTGGAGTTCTTTGTAAGAAAATGCCAATACCAACTCCTTATGGTTTGTGGTTACAACATATTTTCTATGTTCGTTTGGTGTTGGTTTTTCTGTTGCAAAATCTTCACGAATTTCGTTGAAGAAATTATCAAATTGCAAATATTCTTCTTCCGAAAAGGTTAAAATTACATTTCCTAAACTGAGCTGTAACTCTTGACAACAATGGCATTTTGCAATGTTTCCAAAATCATTTTCGTGTAATATTTTCATAGGTATTGATGTAATTATTTTCGCTTATAGTTAACCAGATCAGTTAAGCCGTCTAAGACTGATCCAGTAGGACAAAGTAGCCTGCACCAAATCATCGGATAAATTATCGTTGTTAAAACAGTGATTACAGCTATTACAAACCATACGCTGAGTATACTTAAACCGAACAAATCAGGAAACAATTCGAAATTACTCCAGTTTCTTAATCCTAACAATATCCCAGTAAGCAATATAACGGTTAGGGTAGCTCTAATTCTTTTTATCCATTTACTCGATAAGGGGAATTTTTGACTGATTTTTAGTGGGCTTATTTGAATAATTAAACGTTGAATATTTCCAAATGGACAAACATATTTACAGTAAGTATTTTTGCCCCAAATTGCTCCGAGCAGCACCATTAATGAATATAATCCCATTAAAGAAGAAATAGACGTCCCTAAAAATGGATGGATAAATGTTATATAGGTGAATGAATTGTTTAGGGAAAAACCAAGATATACAATTGACAATATGCTTAATGCAATGATTGATTGTTTGGATTTCTTAATCCATTTTTGAATGGCAAAAACAAACATTAAAAAGATAACAATAACGTGCAGTATCCAACTGTTGGTTAAAATCGCTGATAAACTAAAGAAATTAACTTCATCTATATCGGTATAATTAGAAACAGGGTAAGGAATTCCTGTCTCTATTAATTCCGATACCGTACTTGCAATAGCTTCTGAAGTAAGCGTAGCACCCGAAACAGCATCTATTTGTTGAGCACCTTTGGTAATGGAAACGACTTTGAATTGCTCATAATAGCCTGAATTTTTAATGTCTGATAAATAGCTTTGTGTTTCTTTTGAGGCGATATGTTCCACTCGCTTTATAAATCCATCTTCATCAATAATAACGCCAACGTTTATCTCTCCCGCATACCCTCTAATATTTTTGATAATTTGAGTGCTTTCTAAATAAATATTGGTTTTGTGTGTGTTTGTATCTGAAATGGTTGAATAATACATCTCCATTGATGGATGGACTTCTACTTTACGCGTTTTATTCGAAAATTGCTTAGCATGGTCTAAGATATCAGTTGCCAGTTCTTCTGATAGTCCCGGATTATTTTTTACATCAGCAATAAAGCCCCAATTGTTGTTAGGGGTCTTTTTTTCTATGATTAATCCATAACCAAACGTTTCCTCTTCTTCAAATTCTAAGGTGTTAAATGAAGTGAGTTGTCCTTTTTTATCTACACCATCTTTCCAAACCATTACCGGGGCTGAATATTTAGTTTGGATAGATTCTAAACTCAGTACTTCTATGGTCTGTAATAATGGACCATTAATCCAGAAATAAAGAAAAACTACTGCAACAAGAACTGTGGCAATAATTTTTCCTATTTCATTCTTGAAAAAAAAAGTACAAACACTTAATAAATTCATCTTATAATCCTTCAGCAGTTTCTTTAGAAATATCTATTACCCATTTATTCAAGTTAGCGTCAGGTAGTATTGCATCTTGAATATACATGACATTTCCTTTTACCATGTCGCAAGCTTTTTGAATATTGTCTTTTTGAAAATAAGGGTCGTTAGCCACTAAAACTGGAATAACAATAACATTATCTTCTAATTCCATTAATTGCTCAATGCCTTTTACAGTAGGTTCGGTTGAATAACCAACCAAATGTCCACACCAAGCATAGGCAATACTCTCATGACCTGTTTTAATTTTTAAGTATTTACCTATTTCATCGACCATTTCTTCCCATTGCTGATTATACTCCGCATCGCCATACGCAACCAATAAAACTCCTTCATTTTCCGCATCTTTACTCAACGCTTTTACTCTTCTTTCTACATTCTTTTTTAATATAGTTGAATAGTCTAACGGTGGGGTAATACTCACTCTAGCTTGGGCTTTATATACTTCCATTTTTTCTTTTCCGATCATATATTCTTTAGATTTGGGGTCTGCACTAACACCAAGAATTACTGGTATATCATGGCTATAGTGAGAGCTTACGGTTAAGAATATTGGAACTACAATTACCTCGTCAAAGCCGTCTGCATCAAATTCTTTCATTCTAGTAGCTATAGATGGTTCTGTGTATTCCATAAAAGCTGTAGTTACTTTGCTGATCTTTGAGTTAGATAATATTTCTTGTTTTACTTGTGTTTCAACATCCAATAACATATTTCTCCATTTTTCAGAAACCGAGCCATGATTGACCAATAATACCCCGATTTTCTTTTCTGAATTTTCAGTTTTAGTAGCGTCTTTTTTTTCTGATTGCCCACACGAAAACAATGTAATTGTGGCGACAATTAATAATGAGTTGATAATATTTTTCATAATTCGTTCAGATTAATTTATTAAGCTTTATTATTTAGAATCGTTCTAAATAATAAACAAATTTATGTTCCTATTCTGAATAATTCAATACCGTAAACATGGTATATTATATAAATGAATTGTTTGTGGCTGAGGTTCCCAGGTTCTATTGCATTGATTTTATCTGTTTGAATTGTCCATTAACTTACATTGTGTTCGCTAAAGTTCGATAACCCTGCAGGCTCTCTGAATTTACCGAACTTTCTAAAAGCACAAAACCCCTATAAACATTGAGTTTTAGGGGTTTGTAATTATCTGTGGACCCAAGGTTCGAATTATCGAACTTATTGAAGGAGGATATTAAAGTTTTACTTGAGAGAGATTAATGTGACAGAACCGTCAATTTTCCACATATTAATTTATAATAGGGTTCTGTCGCATTAATTTACTCTAAGGTTTAAGATATTACTTTTGAATCAAAACTTCTCAAGTTATGTTCAAACACCACAGATATCCAAAAGCTATAATTCTTCAAGCAGTATATTTCAAACTAAGATTTACATTGAGTTATAGAGACATAGAAGAGTTACTTCAGATAAGAGGGGTAGAAGTAGATCATTCTACCATCCAACGTTGGGTGTTCAAATTCAGCCCTGAGATAGAAAAGAAGATGCACAGAAGGAAATTCAAAGTAGGAGACAGTTGGAGAATGGATGAGACTTACATCAAAGTTGGAGGAAAAGGTCGATTTCTATATCGAGCTATAGATAAGGAAGGAAACACGGTTGATTTCTTACTTACAAAAAGAAGGCAACGAATGTCTGCTCAAAAATTCTTCAATAAAGCTATAGGCAATAATGGTAGACCGAGAGTGATTAACATTGATAAGTCTGGCTCAAATTACTCTGCAATCAGGGTAGTAAATAAAAGAAGCGTATCGATTAAGAAGATAAAAATTAGAAGTGTGAAATACTTGAATAATATTGTGGAACAAGACCATCGAAGGATAAAACGAAGGATAGTAATTACCACTGGGTTTAAAGAATTTGAATCAGCACAAAGAACCTTGGCTGGAATTGAAGTAGTAAATATCATAATGAAGAATCAAATAATTGATTCCAAATCTTCTTTCTTCAAAACCTTCGTTAGCTTAGCCGCTTAAAGCTGAAACTATCTTAAACTTTTTGCTTCGAAGAGATTAATGCGACAGAACCGCGTATTAATAATTTATTCAAAATAAATTCCTCAATTACAGTTGTTAAAACTTAGCACAAGGAACGAAAAATCTTCTCCTACTTTTTTTCTGCCTATGA